>JANMPK010000255.1:0-2657 GCA_031369825.1 Sphingomonadales bacterium | reverse complement strand
TTAGCGCCACCAACCCGAAAGCGATACCGGGTGCGATCATCCGCTATACGATTACGGTGCAGAATACGGGGAACCAAACCGTAGATGCCAACAGCATAATCTTGCAAGATCCATTTCCCGCGAACTTTACTCTCGATGCGTCGACACCGTTTACATTTACCAACGGCGCGCCCGCCAGCGGGTTGAATACCTTTAACCAGTCGACAATGGTGACCTATTCCAGCACCAGTGGCGCGCCTTATTCGACGCCGCTGGGCAGCGGGTATAATAGTATAATCCGAAGTTTCCGCTTTGCTCCCACTGGAACAATGGCAGCGGCCACTGCCACAGGCCCGTCGAGTTTTTCGATCTCGTTTGTCGGGCGACTGAATTAACGGGTCAGCCTCTAAAGCCAGTCTCCGTTCGCGGCCATCCAGATGGATATGGCAGCAACCGCAGCAGTATCGGCGCGTAAGATACGTGGGCCGAGTGACACTGCAACGGCATCTGGATGGGCGCGAATTGCGTAATTTTCCTGATCGGTAAAGCCGCCCTCTGGGCCGACCAGTATCGCCGCTGGGCCGGCGGCGATGGCATCGCCAAATGGGACGCCGCCGCGTTCGTCACAGAAGAATAGACTGCGCCCCGCTGGCCAATCCTTGAGCATAGAATCCAGTTTGGTCAGTGGCGCGATTTCGGGCAGCGCGGTCCGTTCGCATTGTTCAGCGGCCTCGATCATCTGCACGCGCAGCCGGTCTTCCTTGACCTTATCGACCACGCAGCGTGCGGTTAGCAGCGGCACGAAGCGCGCTACGCCCAATTCGCAGGCCTTTTCGGCTATCCAGTCGAACCTGTCTTTTTTGACGAGTGCCTGCACCAGCCACAGATCAGGCATGCTCTCCCGGTCACGCAATTTTGCCTCAACCCTCAAAATTAGGTCGCGTTTGCCCGTGGCAGTGACGGTCGCCAGATATTCGCCATTTTGGTCATCAAACAGCTTTACAGGCGCGCCCGCTTTTAGCCGCATCACACCAAGCAGATAGTGCGCGGCCCCGCCACCGACATGGACTTCGCTGTCTTCAGACAGCACATGCTCCACGAACAGTCGCGGGGTAGATTTCGGAGGCCATGAGGGCATAGCGGGCATTAGATTGCTTTAGCTGAAAAACGCCCTTCGACAAGTAGGTGGCGAGCGGTTATCAGGTCCGCCGTGACTACGTCGATCGTACCTGACAGCCAACATAGCGGCATAACCGCGATGCTCCCGCCCAAGCTGCGGGCGTTTGCGTTGCTGGCGCGGTTCGACCGCCCAATCGGTTGGTGGCTGCTATTTTGGCCGTGTGTTTACGGGTTGGCGCTGTCTGGCGGGTTAGTTCGGCAGTGGCAGTTAGCGCTCTGGATGTTGCTGGGTGCCATTGCAATGCGCGGGGCAGGGTGCGTCTATAACGATATTGTCGACCGCGATCTAGACGCGCAGGTGGCGCGCACCGCGTCGCGGCCTTTGCCAAGCGGCGCAGTCAGCGTGAAGGCGGCGTGCGTTTGGTTGGTGGCACTGTGCGGCGTCGGCTTGGTCGTCCTGCTTCAGCTAAATTTCAATGCACAGCTTCTGGCGCTGGAAAGCCTTTTGCTGGTTGCGGCCTACCCCTTCATGAAACGCATCACTTGGTGGCCGCAGCTCTGGCTGGGGCTCGTGTTCAGTTGGGGGGCGTTGGTCGGGTGGATTGCCGTGGCTGAACACGCGCACCCGGCGATGTTCTGGCTTTATGCGGGCACGATCTGCTGGGTGATCGGTTATGACACGATTTATGCGATGCAGGACCGCGAAGACGATGCGCTGGTTGGCATCAAGTCGAGCGCATTGCGACTTGGTGGGCATATCCACTTAGGTGTGACGCTGTTCTATGCGCTTGCGCTGACCGGTTGGGGCATGGCGATCTGGAGCGTGCGGCCTGAAAAACAGGCGTTGGTCGCACTTGCGCCAGTTGCAATTCACTTTGCGATGCAGCTGTTTTCGCTCAAGGCGGATGGCAGCAATGCGCTTGGGCATTTCCGGTCGAACCGGATGGCCGGGTTGCTGGCGGCCTTGGCGTTTCTCGTCGTCGGTGCAGCCTGACAATATTAGGAGAGAGAGTTTAATGGAAAACCGGCGACTGGGTAAAAGCGCGATTTATGTGTCCGATATTTGCATGGGCACGATGACCTTCGGCTCGCAAACCGATGAGTCAGAGGCGCACCGGATATTGGACAAATGCCTCGATGTGGGCATCAACTTTTTCGATACCGCAGAAGGCTATCCGGTTCCGCCGGACATCAAATGGGTCGGCCGAACCGAGGAGATCGTCGGGCGCTGGATGAAGGGCAAGAACCGAGACGCGATAATCATGGCGACCAAGGTTTCAGGACCGAGCCATAGTTGGTTCAAATCGCCCAAACGCGGCGGCATGACTGCGCTCGACCGGCATAATATCATCGTTGCTGTCGAGGATAGCCTGCGCCGTTTGCAGACCGACTATATCGACCTGTACCAGACCCACTGGCCCGACCACGGCACCGATTATGACGAGACGATGGAGGTGTTGGACGAGCTGGTGCGGGCTGGAAAGGTGCGGATATTGGGCTGCTCGAACGAAACCAGCTACGGCCTGATGAAATCGCTCGCCACGTCAGAGAAGCTTGGC
>JANMPK010000008.1:0-7358 GCA_031369825.1 Sphingomonadales bacterium | reverse complement strand
CAAATGTACCACCGCCAAGGTCATAGACCGCGATGGTTTTATTCTCGTCTTTGTCCATGCCGTAAGCAAGTGCAGCCGCAGTCGGCTCATTAATGATACGCAACACTTCCAGGCCAGCAATCTGGCCGGCGTCTTTGGTTGCCTGACGCTGGGCGTCGTTGAAATATGCTGGAACGGTGATAACCGCTTGAGTAACCGTTTCGCCCAAATAAGCTTCCGCTGTTTCCTTCATCTTTTGCAAGATGAATGCAGAGATTTGCGATGGCGAATATTCTTCGCCCCCTGCTTTAACCCAGGCATCGCCGGTCTTGCCCTTGACGATGCCGTAAGGAACGAGACCCATATCTTTCTTGGTCATCGGATCGTCGAAGCGGCGGCCTATAAGGCGCTTCACCGCGTAAATTGTGCTTTCCGGATTCGTCACCGCTTGCCGCTTGGCGGGCTGCCCGATCAGGCGCTCACCATCCTTGGCAAAGGCAACGATAGACGGCGTCGTGCGCGCGCCTTCTGCATTTTCGATAACCTTGGGCTTGCCACCGTCCATAACCGCGACGCAGCTGTTGGTTGTACCTAAGTCAATACCAATTACTTTAGCCATATATACTTACCCCGAATATTCGCTTGAACTTACAATGCAGTTACGGAACCGGCCCTATCAGGCACCGGTGTTACCCAAAACGCATCTTGTAGCGGCGATATAGGTGCCAAATCGCTTGGCACAAGGCTTGGGGGAACCTAGATAGACAAAATATGAGGGGTTGCCCCGCTTTTGGACATATTTATTTGATGGGACCAGCACATGAAAAGGCGTAATTTCACCATCGGCATGTCGGCTACGGCGGCACTGTTACTTGCATCGTGCGGCCCGACGCCGCAACTCCGCGTGCATGACGCGCTATTGACGCTGTCGCCGGTCGATAGCAATCCATCGTCGCTGCATTTTACGGTGCTTGGCGGTCCGAAGGACGTCTATTTGCTTTCGGTTTCCTCACCGTCTGTCATCCGCAGCGAAATGCACGATGTCGGTGTTGATCCCAAAACCGGTGCGGTGACAATGAAGCCGATGGACCGCGTCCTGATTCCCACAGATGGCAAGGTCGAGTTCAAGAAGGGCGGCAAACATGTGATGATGTGGGGCGTCAATCTGGTCGCGCGGCGACTTGGCGTGATGGAGACTGAATTCGTTTTTAACAATGGCAGCAGGATTCTGGTCAAAGCTGTGGTGCAAGAGATTGACGGCAGCGAGCCCGATGAAAAGAAAGCGCTGAACTAAAATAATGTTCGGTCCTCATCCTTCCGGAAGGCCGCTGAGCGTCAGGGAGCGGGGGCTAGCGCAATCGGTGTTTGGGGATGCGCTCGATCTCGAAAAAGTGCGAATCCACAACCGTCGCTGGTGGTGGTTCCAACCGCGACGGGTGACGATGGCTCCCGACGGGCATCTGTGGTTCCATCCCAAGAACGACCTGTTCTGCGAGGATTTCTGTGACAGGGATTTAGGGTTGCAAGGGTTGTTCATCCATGAGCTGGTGCATGTTTGGCAGCACCAGCAAGGCATATTTCTGCCGCTCAGACGGCATCCGTTTTGTCGCTATGATTACAGCCTGAAACCGGGATGGAAGCTGGCGCAATACGGCATCGAGCAACAAGCCGAGATTGTGCGGCACGTGTTTTTGTTACGCAACGGTGCGAAGGTGCCCGGTGCACCGCCGCTGTCGCAATATGATGGAATACTGCCCTTCTAATCGCTGCGCTTGCGCCAACAGATTTCATTTGATACTATTCGCCAGAGGCGGCCGAACCCGCGCCTCGCCAATGAGCAATCCCATGAACCTTAAAGATTTTGGCCTGTCCGCAGAGCGCGGCTATCTCTCATCCTATGAAATTGACGATGTCATGTTGCCGGAAGGCTTCGACGAAGTGCTCGATGCCGCTGCCCAGCTATCGGCATTGATGACGTCTGGCAGCACGCGCCATTTCCTGCGTCAGGTCGCCTATCCCGACATGACGACTTTCCTTGCAACCGCCAGCGACGAGCAGGTCCGCACCGCGATGGTGCATTACAGCTTCCTTGTGCAAGCCTATGTCTGGGGCGAGAGCGAAGCGCCGACCACACTGCCCGCCAATCTCGCGATTCCAATGGTGGCCCTCGCCGACCATCTCGGCCTTGCACCGTTGCTGCCTTACTCGGGCTATGTACTCGACAATTGGTACCGGCTCGACAAAGCGGGCGGCATCGGCCTCGACAATATCGCAATGTACCAGAATTTTCTGGGCGGCCAGGATGAGAACTGGTTTGTTCTGGTCCATGTCGCAATCGAGGCGACCGCTGGCCGCGCGCTGCAACTGGCGACCGAATTGATTGTGGCGAGCGACAACGCAGATGCAGCCGAAGTCGAGCGGCTTCTGGTTGAAATGAACACCGTCTGGGACGCGATGAACGCACATTTCGACCGCATGCCCGAACGATGCGACCCGTATATCTATTACCAGCGCGTCCGCCCCTATATCCACGGCTGGAAGAATAATCCGGCGATGCCCGATGGCCTGATTTACGAAGGCGTTGAGCGTTTTGGCGGGCGCCCTCAAGCCTATCGCGGCCAAACCGGTTCCCAGAGTTCAATCGTGCCTGCTATGGACGCGCTGTTTCAGGTCGTCCATCAAAGCGACCCTTTGCGCGAGTTTCTCGACGAGCTCCACGCCTATCGCCCGCCAACGCACCGTGCGTTTATCGACGCGCTGCGTGAGCGCAGTTCATTGCGCGACTTTGCCAAAGCGCAAAACAGCGCCCTGAAAGACGCCTTCAATGTCTGTGTTGAACAAGTCGCCCGTTTCCGCAGCCGCCACCTCGAATATGCCGCGAGCTATATCAACAAGCAGGCGTCATCGGGCGCAGGCAACGACACCGATGTCGGCACCGGTGGCACGCCGTTCATGAAATATCTGAAAAAACACCGCGACGAGAATAGGGCACAGACTATTTAGTCCAAGGACTGTCCCTTTAGGGACTGTCCCCAAAGGGACAGTCCTTATGAGGGCAGCAATCCTAACCGTTCCCGCATCGACCAGCGGATGAGCATCAGAACCGAAACGATGGCGAGCCCGGTGGCCAGCCCTGTCCACACGCCGACGCCGTCCCAGTCCCGCCAGAATGCAAGCCACGCGCCGACACCGATGCCAACTACCCAGTAACCAAATGCGGCGAAAAACATCGGCACTTTGGTATCGTGCAACCCGCGCAGCATTCCGGCCCCGACCACCTGAGCACCGTCGACAATCTGGAAAATCGCTGCGACCATAAGGAAACCCACAGCCAGATTGAACACTTGGGTGGTTTCGGCGTCTACTGGCGTCACGAAAATCCCGATCAGTGCCTCTGGGAATATATATATCCCAAGCGCCATAACAGCCATGAAGCCGGTGCCCAGCACGAACCCCGTCCACCCAGCCCGCGTGATCCCGGCTGCGTCCCTGCGGCCATAAGCGAGCCCGACGCGAATAGTGGCCGCCTGCCCAAGACCCATTGGCACCATGAAGGTCAGCGACGCGATTTGGATTGCGATCGCATGGGCCGCGACCGAGGCTTCGTTGATCCAGCCCATCAGCAGGATTGCGGCAACAAACACACCGCCCTCGAACCCCATGGTCACGCCTATTGGCAAACCGAGCCGCCAGATTTCGCGGAAGCGCGGCCAGTCGGCACGCCAGAACCGGCCAAACAGATGATACCGGCGGAACTTGGGATGGAAGCTGATCACGAGCGCCATGACGGTAAACTGGACAACATTGGTGATCGTGCTGCCGATACCAGCACCCAGAAGCCCCAACTGCGGCAAGCCGTAATTACCCAAAATTAGTCCGTAATTGATCACCGCATTGAAAATAACTGCACCCACCGCAACCACCGTCGCCCAAACCGGCTTTTCCAGCGCGGCGACGAAATTCCTCAGCACCATGAAGCCGATAAACGGCAAGATCGACCACATATAAGCGCGCACAAAGATACCGGCGTCTTTCGCTAGATCAGGCTGCTGGCCGGTCGCGACCAATATGCTTTCGGCGTTCCAGAGGAATATCCACATGGGCACCATAACCGCGACCGAGACCCAAAGCCCCTGACGGAATGTCCGCCGGATATCACGCACCGAGTGCGCCTTGCGGCCCTTTTCCGACGCCATCATCGGCGCCGTTGCAGTCACCAGCCCCATGCAGAAAATCGCACACAGGATCGCCAAATTATGCCCGAGCGCCCCCGCCGCCAGCTCGCGCGGCCCGAGCCAGCCGAGCAGAATGACATCAGTAACGCCGATCAGCATCATTGTGAGGTTGGACAATATCATCGGCCATGCAAGCGTAGCAGTCGCGCGAAGCTCATCGCGCCAAGGGGACTGACGGTCCATCGGGATTGCAGCTGTGGTCATGAAAGTGTCTGGATAGCGTAAGGATTACCCATGAGCAATCAAAGCTCGAGATTATATCGTCGGCGTTTTCGATCGCTTACGATTGCGCTTATCCGCGACATAGGCGTGTCCACCATCCGCCCTAACCACCTCGAATAAGCCCGTCTTTTCAATCAATGCTGAAAAGGTCTTTAGACCATAATTTTTTGGATCAATGGACGATTGACGTTTGAAAGCGCTGTCAACTGCGGACATTGATGCCCATCCGTCTTCTCGCATGGATGCATCAACAGCTCCTCGCAAATTAGTTACAAGCTTAGTATCTTGAGAAAGAGGTTTTGATTTAGTAGAAACAGCTAGCTTTGCCTCCGTTTTAGCGGAACTAGACGCAACCAGTGCTGGCGCTGCGGTAGCACTATCATGCTCTACTGCATCGTCAACATCTGGTACGGTCAAACTTTCAAGAAACAAAAATGTGTTGCAAGCATTCACAAACGCTTCGGGTGTTTTCCTTCGACCGAATCCATAAACGTCATGGCCGTTTGCTCTCAATTGCATCACCAGCGGGGTAAAGTCTCCATCGCTTGAGACAATGCAAAAAGCGTCGAGCTTTTTCGTATAAAGAAGCTCCATAGCGTCTATAACGAGCGCAATATCGGTCGCATTTTTCCCAGATGTGTAACTAAATTGTTGAATTGGCCTAATCGCAAACTCATGAAGTTTGTCGCGCCAGCCCTTCATATTTCCGCTAGTCCAATCACCATAGGCTCGGCGGATATTTGCGGTGCCGTATTTCGACAGTTCGGCAATAATACTTGCTATGGCAGCATGAGAAACATTGTCTGCGTCAATTAGCAGAGCAAAACTCTTATTTGCGGCAATCGTTGTTTGCTGATCCAATGACAATTCCTATACTTCCACCTTCTTCGCCACCCCAACCAAAGCAGGCCGCAAAAGCCGATCCTTGATCATATACCCAGCCTGCATCTCGGCAACAATCGTCCCCGGCTCGGCATCGTTGCTGGGGATTTCAACCATCGCCTGATGCTGGTTCGGGTCGAGCGGCATACCCATTGATGCAATCCGCGTGATGCCGTTTTTGGCAAAGACACTTTCCAGTTCGCGGCCTGTCGCTTCCAGACCGACCACAAGGCCTTTCATCGCCTCGCTCTCGCGCATTTCAGCAGGGATCGCCTCCAGCGCGCGGGTCAGGTTGTCAGACACCGACAGGACATCGCGGGCAAAACCTGTCGCGGCATAGGCACGCGCATCCGTCGCTTCCTTTTCCATCCGCCGCCGCACATTCTGTGTTTCGGCCTGCGCATAGAGCACTTCCTGCTTGGCGTTGGCCAAATGATCTTCGAGCATTGCGATACGATCTGCATCCGCACTCGCGGCCACATCATCGGCGGCCTCGCGCAAATGGTCGGGCACGCCTTCCATCTCTTTTTCAGCAGCATCGACCGCTTCGCTCTTATTCTTCGTCATACCCTGTTTAACCCGTTAGTTCGCGCCCAAGTTCCGGCGTCTGTTGCTATGCGCATATAGAAAGCAATTTTATTTCATCAAGCGGCCCGTTACTTTATCAAACGAGAAAGCGCCTGCGCGGTGAAATCGACCATTGGAACGATGCGCGCGTAATTGAGGCGGGTCGGGCCGATGACGCCGACCACGCCCACGACTTTGCCGCCTGCTTCGCGGTAGGGTGCCGCAATCACTGACGAGCCCGACAGCGAGAAAAGATTATTCTCCGAGCCAATAAATATCCGTGTCGATTGTGCATCACGCGCGCTGTCGACCAGCCGCGCGATTTCTTCCTTGCTCTCCAATTCGTCGAGCAATTGCCGCACACGGTCGAGATCGGCAGCGGCGGCTTCGTCGATCAGGTTCGACTGCCCGCGCACGATCAGCACCGGCCGGTCATTGGCGTCGAGCGACCATATTGCGAGACCACTGCGCACCAGTTGCGCGCTCGCGCTATCCAGTTCCGCCTTTTCAGCGCGGATTTCACTATCCAGCCGCGCCAATGCTTGCGATAACGTCAGCCCTGACAGTCGCGCCGAGATGTAATTGGACGCCTCGACCAAGGCGCTATCGCTTACCGACACGTCAATTGCGACCACGCGGTTTTCAACGCTGTTATCGTTGCCCACCATGATCGCTAGCACTTGGGTCGCTGACAGCCGCGCAAAGCTAAACGCCTTCATTACCGTATCGCGTTTCGGCACCAGCACCACGCCAGCGCAGGCCGACAGCCCCGACAACGCTAAGGTTGCCGCCGCCAAGGCCTCTTCAATAGGGCCGTCGCCCATGATTTGCGATTCAATCACACGGCGTTCTTCGGCGGAAGGTTCTGCCGCCTGCATCATACCGTCCACAAACAGCCGCAAGCCACTCTCTGTCGGCATCCGTCCCGCGCTGGTATGCGGAGAGGCGAGCAAACCGGCTTCCTCCAGATCCTGCATGACATTGCGGATCGACGCGGGCGACAGGTTCATGCCGCCGATTTTGGACAAAGTCCGCGACCCCACCGGAGCGCCCGATTCCAGATAGCTTTCCACCACCACACGAAAAATCGTGCGCGTCCGGTCGTTCAGTTCGGTGATGGGTGTTTGGCTCACGCGTTAGATGTAGCGTAGCGCGCTTGCAAAGCAAGTCAGGCAAGCTATGGCGAGCGCCAACCAAATATAGGAGATTCCCATGCGTCCATCCGGCCGTGCGCCCGACGAAATGCGCGTTTTGACTGTCGAAACCGGCTTTACCAAACATGCCGAGGGCAGCGTGCTGATCGTTTTTGGCGACTCCCGCGTGCTGGTTACCGCCAGCGTCGAAGTCCGCCTGCCGCCTTGGTTGCGCGGCATTGGCGAAGGCTGGGTGACTGCGGAATATTCGATGCTGCCACGTGCGACCCACACCCGCGGGCAGCGTGAAGCGGCCAAGGGCAAGCAATCAGGGCGCACA
>JANMPK010000003.1:0-5179 GCA_031369825.1 Sphingomonadales bacterium | reverse complement strand
GTCGCGTAATCGCGGTCCTCGGCCAAATCAATGTCGAGTGCCTCGGCCATTGCATCCGCTGACATTGCGCCCGACACCAGCATTGATCCATCGTCCAGTTTAACGATATTGGGCGCACTGCCTTGCGCTTGGTCGGATGCAAATTCACCCGCGATTGCCGCCAGCAGGTCGTTCGGTGTAACGATCCCTTCAAAATGCCCATATTCGTCGTGCACCAGCAACATCGGCACGTCGGATGAACGCAGTATTTCGAGTGCATCCATCGCGTCTAGCTGGTCAGGTATGATTTCCGCCCGCCGCATCAACGTGCGAATATCGAGCGGCTTGCCCTGGATCTGCGCGGCAACAATATCGCGCGACTGAACAACCCCGATAATATCATCGCCATCTTCGCCGGTTACCGGCAGCCGGGTGTGCAACGAGTTGACCAGCGCATCACGCACTTCGTCGTCCGAGGCATCGGCAGCAATCCGGTCAACATCGGTGCGCGGGGTCATCACTTCGCGCACCGGGCGGTCGGCAAGACGCACGACGCCGGCGATCACCTTATGCTCATGTTCCTCGATAATTCCGGCATGCGTTGCTTCGGCAAACACCATCCGAAGCTCTTCGGCAGTTAGCGCATCACGGCTGTCGCGGCGCAGGCCGAGCAACCGAAAAATCAACGAACTGGATTTATCGAGCAGCCAAACAATAGGTGCCGTTACCCGCGCCAATAACTCCATTGGCGCCGCCATGATGACCGCAATCCGTTCCGGCGCAATCAGAGCGAACTGCTTGGGCACCAGCTCGCCCACGACCAATGATAGATAGGTGGTGATACCAATAACAACACCAAAGCCGGTGGTTGCGGCCCAATCCGCAGGCATACCCAATAAGGCCAATCGCTCGCCAACCGGCTGGCCGAGCGCAGAACCCGAATAGGCACCGGCAATGATGCCGATGAGTGTAATCCCAATCTGTACAGTTGAGAGAAACTTACCCGGATCGCGTGCCAAGCGCAGCGCGGCGAGCGCACCCCGGCTGCCGTCGTCGGCCATCGCTTTCAATTTCGCGGTGCGCGCTGAAACGATAGCGAGTTCCGACATTGCAAAAACGCCATTTAACGCGATCAGCATCAATATCGTTGCGGCATCAAACCAGGGGAAAGTATGAAGAGGGTCCATCGGAAGTCCAACGCCATATCGTGTCGTATGGGCATTTGGCAACAACCGCTTTATGCGATATGTCAGACAGGTGTAAAAATTCAGAATAATCAAAATAAATGGACATATGTAAACTCTTGCATGGATCATCCGGCGTTCAGAAACGTTATGGTTAAGTTGACTGGTGTTTTAAGAAGGATGAATTGATGAAAAAGAACAAAATGATTTCGATTGCGGTGCTTGCTTCGCTGTTGCCGCTTGCGGCATGTGTAACCAATCCTGAGACGGGTAACAAAACCATTTCAAAGGCGGCTATCGGCGGCCTTGGCGGGGCTTTGGGCGGCTATCTGATCGGCGATTTAATTGGTGGCAAGAGCGATCGCACCGAGAAGATACTTGGCGCGGGCATTGGCGCAGTCGCGGGCGCAGGCGTTGGCTATTATATGGACGAGCAGGAAAAGAAGCTTCGTCAGCAAACCGCAGGCACTGGCGTCAATGTCATCCGTGACGGGGACAATCTGGTGCTCGATATGCCGTCAGGCATTACCTTCGGTGTCGACAGTTCGACCGTTCAGCCTGGATTCCAGTCCACACTGGACAAGGTTGCGACGACGCTGACGCAATATGAAAAAACCTATGTCGATGTGATGGGTCACACGGATTCTACAGGTTCGGACGCGTATAATCAATCGCTTTCGGAACGCCGTGCGTCCTCGGTTGCGGGCTATCTCACCTCGCGGGGTGTGCAGTCAGCGCGCTTGGCAACCAAAGGCTACGGAGAGAGCCAGCCTAAGGCTAGCAACATCGACGAGGCGGGCCGTGCGGCCAACCGGCGTGTGGAAATCCGTCTGGTTCCGGTAACCCAAAGCTAAACCCGAAGTCCCTGCAATAACTTGGGCAGCGCCCCGCTCTCCCCTCTAGCCTCGGCCATGAAGAAGGCCTTGGCCGGGCGGGTGCGCTGCACCAAGCTCATGCCAAACCGGCGCACTGCAGATGCGGTCTTACCGGGAATGGAAAATAACCGGTTTAGGGTGTCTGTAGACACTGCGACAAGCAATGTATCGACACTGCGCCAGCGGCTATAGCGGTCGAGCAATTGCGCATCGCCAAAATCAAGTCCCAGCCGCATGCCTTCGACCAGCACTTCGGCCAATGCCGCGACATCGCGCAGACCCAGATTGAGACCCTGACCGGCTATCGGGTGAATGCCATGTGCGCTGTCGCCGATGAGCACCAGTCTTTCGGCGGTGATCGCCGCCGCATGGTGAAAACCGAGCTTGTAAGATGACAAAGGCGCAGCCAGTTCTACCGCGCCTAATATCCCGCCCATCGCTTTTTCTAACTCCGCTGCATAACCGCGTGGGGAGAGTTTAAGGTAACCGGGCGCATCCGCTTCACCCACTGACCAAACGATGGCAGAGCGGTGCCGTCCATCTTCGCCGTCGAGCATCGGCAGAACCGCAAATGGCCCCGACGGATAGAAAATCTCATAGGCGATCTCGTTGTGCGGCTTTTCGTGGTAAATCGCACCGACCATCGCGCTGTGGGCATATTGCCAATGCGCAATCTTGATTCCCGCCTCGTCGCGGCTCTGGCTTTGGCGGCCTTCGGCGATAATCATCAACGAAGCGGATAAGCTGCTGCCATCCTCCAAAATGACATGCGCGCTTGCGGCGTCCCGTGACTTGCTGACTATTGATGCAGGCATGTGCAGGGTGATGGCATCATTGGTCAGGGCCGCTTCATATAATATGCGCCGCAAGAAGCGGTTTTCGAACATTTGCCCCAAAAAGCCGTCATCGGCGCCGGGAACAAAATCAAGCGCACCCGGCTTTAGGCCATCACTGACCCATATCTGCCCGATTGGACAACCTTTGCCTGCAATCGCGTCGCCAAGGCCGATCGCCGTCAGCATCTTTACACTAGAACTAGAAATTGCCGATGTCCGGCCATCAAATCCGGCTGCGGTCATAGTCGCCGGGTCAGCACGGTCGATGACATGGCTGGTTATCCCGTGCGCGGCGAGTGCCAAGGCTTGGGTCAGGCCAATCAGGCCACCGCCGATAATGATTACATCTGCACACTGAGTCATCCGGGCACTTATGGCGCATAGATGGCGTCGGTTCAAAGCAGGATTTTACCCGTAAAGCTTGACGGCGAGTCCACCGCCAGCGAAAAGGCCGTATTAACCAACTACGGCACTTCATTTATGGCTTCGCGCACCACCAGAGTTTCCCCTAAAGCAGCAATGGCTGGCTGGCGCCAGATGATGCGTCTTTCGCTGTTGCGGAGTGGCGCGTTGATTGCGGCGGCTGCCTTGGGGCTGTTCGCGGCGTTCTATGGTCTGTCGGTGTTAAGCTATTCCCCCGCTGATGCTGCGTTCAACAGCGCGGCGGGCAGTGTCCACCATAACTGGATGGGGCAAAGCGGTGCTTATCTTGGGGATGCAGCATTGTTCCTGTTCGGCATGCCCGCTATTTTGGCGCTGCCGTTGATGCTAGTGATTGTGCGGCGGTTGTGGCGCGATGTGCCGCAACCGCGCTGGAAACGGCAAGTCGTCTATTGCCTGATCGGGATGATGCTTGTCGGCTTTGGCATGGCCTATTGGCAACATGGCAGCGATATTGGCCTGCCCGCCGGCTGGGGCGGCACTATTGCGCTGCTTTTGGACAGCGGAGCCACTATGGCAGTCGGGCAACTAAACGGTGGATTGCAAACCGTGGTGCGCGTTTTGCTAATCCTCGGCAGTCTGCTTGGCGGTATTGTGCTGGTGATCCGCGCGCTCGAACTTGAAGAGCCATTGTTTCGCATACCGGCAATTGCGATGCCCAAAATCGGCGGCAAGAACGGTGCCGCACCCGCCAATGACAGCGACGATTACATCGCCGCGCCGCTGATTGAAGTCAAACCGCCCCGCAAAGCTGTCGAGCCCGACAACCGTAAGCCTCCGGTCATCGACGACCGCTCGCTTGCGCCTAAAAAAGCGGCATTCTCGACCGGTGCTCGGCAGGGCGATTTCTTTGGCAGCTACACATTACCCTCACTCGACCTGCTTGACCCGCCACCCTTAGTCGCTGTGCCAAAGCTCGACAAGACGGCGCTTGAGGCCAATGCGCGCCTGCTCGAATCGGTGCTGGACGATTTTCATGTGAAGGGCCAGATTGTCGCGGTGCGCCCCGGACCGGTGGTTACGATGTACGAGCTGGAACCGGCAGCAGGGATCAAGTCGAGCCGTGTTATCCAGCTGGCCGAGGATATCGCCCGCAATATGTCGGCTTTGTCTGCGCGTGTTTCGGTTATTCCCGGACGCACGGTGATGGGGATCGAACTCCCCAACGCGCACCGCGAACCTGTGGTGTTTCAGGAAATGGTCGGTTCTGGCGCTTTTGCCGATCAAAAGGGTGCGCTACCAATTATATTGGGCAAGAATATCTCGGGCGATCCGGTGATAGCCGATTTGGCCCCGATGCCGCATCTGCTGGTCGCGGGCACCACCGGATCGGGTAAATCAGTCGGACTCAACTGCATGATATTATCGTTGCTGTATCGGCTGACCCCTGACCAGTGCCGGTTGATCATGATCGACCCGAAAATGCTTGAACTGAGTATTTATGACGATATCCCGCATCTGCTGTCGCCGGTGGTGACCGAGCCTGCAAAGGCGATCCGCGCACTGAAATGGGCGGTCGAGCAAATGGAGGATCGCTACCGGATGATGTCATCATTATCGGTGCGCAACCTTGCTAATTTCAACGAGAAAATCCGTGCTGCGAAGGCCAAGGGCACACCACTTGGTCGCAAAGTGCAGATCGGCTATGATCCGATGACCGGCCAGCCGCAATATGAGGAAGAATCGCTGGAATATGACATCATGCCGCAGATCGTGGTGGTGGTGGATGAACTTGCCGACCTGATGATGACCGCAGGCAAAGAGGTCGAGTTCCTGATCCAGCGGCTGGCGCAGAAAGCGCGCGCGGCGGGTATTCATCTGATCATGGCGACGCAGCGGCCATCGGTCGAGGTTATTACCGGCG
>JANMPK010000486.1:0-7380 GCA_031369825.1 Sphingomonadales bacterium | reverse complement strand
ATGGCGAAACGGCCCTTGCCTGTCAATGCCAAAGACCCCGATCCCATCAAGTTATCAAAACTTGATGGGTGAATCGGGGTCTCATCCAATATCTGCCAGCATGATTCACGTTCAAGCACGAAGCGCAACGCGCTTCTTGCTTGAACGATCATGCTGGGAGTGGGAAAGGGGCACGAACAACCGAAATTCTTTACAGATAGAGAGCGCTAAATGTCATCGCACAAAAGCCAACGCCGTAGGGGCGCCGCCGTGGTTAGCGGCAATCCGAAATTTTATGGTCGCCACGCGGTCTATGCAGCACTCGACAATCCCGAACGCAAGCTCATCAAGCTCTGGGGCACGCGTGAAGAATTGGGAAAGATCGTCGTTCCCGATGGTCTGAGCGTCCAGTTTGCTGAGGTTGCCGACCTTGCACGGTATGTTCCCAAGGATGCTCCGCACCAGGGTTTGGTACTTGAAGTTGCGGCTTTGGAGGATGTCTGGCTAACCGACGCGCTGGAGGACGACGCCGATGACATCCGCCCGCTGCTAAGCCTCGACCAGATCTCCGATACGCACAATGTCGGTGCGCTATTCCGTTCTGCGGCTGCTTTCGGAGCATTGGCGGTCATCACGCAGGACCGTCATGCCCCGCCCGAATCGGGCTCGCTCGCCAAGGCCGCGTCGGGTGCGCTCGAAATTACGCCGTGGGTTCGCGTCGTAAACCTTGCCCGCGCGCTGGAGGAAATCGCTGAGGCTGGATATTGGCGTATCGGCCTTTCAGGGCACGCAACCTCAACCTTGGACAAAGCGCTAACACAGGGGCGCAACGCATTGGTTCTGGGGGCAGAAGGCGACGGTATGCGCCGTAATATCGAGGAGCATTGCGATGCCTTGGCAAAGCTGCCAATCAGTGAGCGGATGGAGTCGTTGAACGTCTCTAACGCCGCCGCCGTTGCGCTCTATGCGGCAACGGTAAGGGCAAGTTAATCAGGGAAAACGGAGGGGTTTCATGGGCTATCATTGGGCAAGAAAATGGGCGGCGGTTGCGGTTGCGGTGGTTGCCCCCCTCTCGCTCAGCGGCTGTTTGATTTTGCCTGGTGAGTTCATCTCCGAAATGACCGTCCGCCGTTCTGGCGAGTTCAGCTTTTCCTATAAGGGCCAGATCCAGCTGCTTGGTCTTGCCAACCTGCTTAACAACACGCTCGATGAAACCGAAACTGCGACCGAATTTGAAGCCACTTGCTGGACCGAACAAGGTGCTACGGACGCTGTAAATGCTGCCAAAGATACGACTGAGGAAGACGCTAAGACTCAAAAATCTAAACAAAAAGTGCGCGCCGAAGCTGCCGAGAATGAGACTGCTCTCGCGGCGATGCGGGGTGACAGTAAAGGGTCCGCTGCATCATCAACCGCTGAAGAGGATGCCGATCTTGTTCAGGACGAGGGTGAAACCAAAACCGGCGAAGACGAAGAAGCTGCCAGCGCCGCTTCGGAAGCTGCTGCGGTAGCGGCGGCAGAAGCGGCAACCGCCGTCGCCTCCGATTGGGAAATGGAAGCGCGCGAATGCACTGCTGATGAAGTAGCCGAACAAAAGGAAGAGTGGGAAGAACAACAAGCCACCCGCAAGAAGACCGAAGAAGAGCAGAAAAAAATGTTTGCCATGCTGTTGGGTGGCATCAACCCCGAAGACCCTGAAACGATCAAGCGTTTTACCAAGGAAGTCGAGCGTCTGGCGGCATGGAACAAGGTTGAGCATTTGGGCAACGGATTGTTCATGATCGACTATAGCACCAGCGGCAAATTGGCAGACGACTTCGCTTTCCCAGTAATTCCCCGCTATGCCATTGGCGAGCCGATGATCCACATCACCCGGTGGGACAATGGTCGTCTGCGGATCGAGGCACCTGCATTCAAAACCGATCCCGACTTGTCGGTCATGGCGATGATGGGCGCTGGCAGTATGATGGGCATGAGTGGAATGGGCGGCGGCAAAAAGCCCGCCGAACCGGTTGCGGTCAAGGGCACATTCACGCTGACCACAGACGCGCGCATCCTGGCCAACAATACCGAGGAAGGCCCGGAGTCTGTAAACGGTATGGAAGTTCTGCGTTGGGACATTGGTCCGGCCAGTTACGGCGCACCAATGGCTCTGTTGAAAATGGTACTGTAAATGGGCTTGACCGCGCAACAGTTGAACACGTCGCTCGACGCACTGGCCATATTGGAGCCTCGTTTCGGCGATGCCATCACTGCGACCGGCTACCCCGAACCGCGCCTGCGTGATCCGGGCTATGCGACCTTGCTGCGCACCATAGTCGGCCAACAGGTCAGCGTCGCTGCCGCCGCATCGGTATGGAACAAGCTGGAAGCGTTACTTGGCACCGGCTGCGCACCAGAGAAACTGATCGCGCAAGATTTTGATGCCCTGCGCGCATGCGGGCTTAGCCGCCAAAAACAAGGTTATGCACGGTCGCTTGCCGAACTGGTGATCACCGGCGCGCTGCCGCTCGACGCGTTGCCAAAGGATGACGAGGAAGCCATCATCTACTTGACCCAAGTTAAAGGCATTGGCCGTTGGTCGGCCGAAATCTACTTATTGTTCGCAGAAGGCCGCCCCGACATCTGGCCAGCGGGGGATTTGGCGGTGCAGGAAGGTGTCGGGCGCTTGCTGAAAATGGAAGCACGGCCATCTGAAAAAGACATCCGCGAAATCGCCGAACTATGGCGCCCACATAGGGGGGCTGCTGCGATATTTACATGGCATATTTACGCCAAAGGGTTTCAGGCGATTTAGTTCGGGGCGGGGAAATCAGATGCCAGGATATGATGGCGATTCGCGTAATTTGCATCGTGCCCCCCGAAATTTCCGAAATTTTTAAATCACCTTTACAACTTCAACCCCGGATTAAGCTTCATCACTTCAAGCAAAAAGCTTTTCGGTTTCTTGAAAAACTTGCTCTTCCGGTTCACTTGCAATCCCAGCAAAGCCGCCGCTTCCATAGCGAAATGTACGCAGTTACGTGAGTTCAGGCGGTAGCTCTTCCTTGGTATCGTCCGCCACTGCTCGACCAATGCCATCAGCTGCGCATATTGCGCATCGGTCAGGCGAAGCGTGAAATGGGCATTACTATCCGCCATATATTTATCGCCTTTGGTCTCGACCATTCCCTTGACCGGACCCAACAAAATCGCGGGCGTGGTGTGGACCGCGGTGAAGCCGTAATTGGTATCGACCGCCTCTCCCGTCGAATCGACTGTGCCTTTCAATTTGACCAAGGCGTGCGGAAAATGGTCGCCGAAATCGTGGCTGTAGAATGTCGCCACCACCTCAGCGCGGACTGGTGTCGCTTGCACGCTGAGAAACACGGCACACAGTAAATAGAAAAATCGAAACATAATAATTCCCTAACCGAGTTTCATTTATCCAGCCTTTACGGCGCTATCAAGAATCAGTTGACGTTCACGTCAAATTGCTGTCGCTGACACGTATGTGAATAGGAGAGTCGATATATGGCTGAAGCGGCCAAAAGCATTTTCATTACAGGCGCAGCGTCAGGACTTGGCCGCGAAGTTGCGCGCTATTTTGCTAATCTCGGCTGGTTTGTCGGGTTAGAGGATATCGACGGGTCAGGATTGGCTGAAACGGCTAGACAGCTGCCCCCGGGAATGTCCTCAGTGCACAAGCTCGATGTTACCGACCGGGCACAATGGAAAAAAGCGGCGGCCGATTTCGCCCAACACACCGGCGGGCAAATGACCGTGCTGTTCAACAATGCAGGCATCGGCACCGGCGGGCCGATTCAGGACATGACCGACGAGGAGATCGACAGGATGATCGCGATCAACCTGACCGGGGTTATTAGCGGCACGCGTGCCTGTTTCGATTTGCTGAAGGCGACGCCCGATGCCTGCGTACTTTACACCAGTTCTGCGGCGGGCATTTACGGCGCGGCCAATCTCAGCGTCTATAGCGCCACCAAGTTTGCAGTTCGCGGGCTGGCAGAGGCGCATGATGTCGAGTGGCGTAAACTCGGCATCAAGTCGCGCAGCCTAATGCCGGGCTTTATCGACACCAACATTATAAACGGTGCCGTAGACGCGGGCAGCAATATGACTGGTAAGCAGCGGCTACAATCAGCGGGCTTGGAAGTCAGCCCTGTTTCAATCATTGGCCCGGCGGCTTGGGAGGCTATCCACGGCAATAAAGTGCACACTACGGTCAACAAGACAGCCAAACAGCTGGCTTTTTTCGCCCGCTGGTTTCCGAACCGGCTGCGCAAACAAATGGGATTGATTAAAGGAATGGATGAAGTTTAGGTCATAATAGCATCAATGGCATTCGCCAGATCAATGTCACGCTTCGACAGGCCACCTGCATCATGCGTGGTCAGCAAAATTTCGACGCGGTTGTAAACATTGAACCATTCAGGGTGATGGTCGGCTTTCTCGGCCAGTATTGCGACATGGGTCATGAAAGCAAAAGCCGCGCCGAAATCGGCAAAGCGCACGGTGCGCCTGATGCCCTGTGCTTCGGCATCATAGGTCCATAGGGGCAGCGCGCGGAGCGCTTCGAACCGCGCCTCATCGTCCAATTTTGATACCGTCATCGTCAATTCCTGCTTTTGCAATTACCTGATTTCATGCCTATGTCGCGCCATGTCATCGCGTCAAGCCACCATGCCTTCGATCACCCTGCAAAATGTCGCGGTCATTCGCGGCAACCGGATGGTGTTCGACCGCTTTTCCTTAGAAGCTGGTGCGGGCGACATATTGTGGATACGCGGCGCGAATGGCAGCGGCAAATCGACTCTGTTGCGCTTGATAGCGGGATTGCTGCCAAAGGCGAGCGGCCAGATGGAGGTTGCTGGTGTAATCGCACTGGCCGACGAAAATCTGGCGCTTGACCCGAATATGTCGCTGGAATCGGCTTTGGGCTTTTGGGCGAAGATGGACACAACCGCTGCCGATGTCCGCGAAAAGGCTCTGGCGGCGATGGACCTTGTGCCGCTGGCAGACATTCCGATACGCTATCTTTCAACCGGCCAGCGCAAACGCGCCACCCTGTCCAGGCTATTTGCCTCACAAGCACTGATCTGGCTGCTCGATGAGCCCTATAACGGCCTCGACAGCGCCAACGCAACGCGGCTTGATGCGGCTTTACTGAAGCACGCCAGTGCAGGCGGCATCGCATTGGTTGCTGCGCACCAGGCACCGTCGATAAATGTCGCGCAAAGTATCCTTCTCGACCGGCAACGGACGGCAGCATGAGCGGTTTCATGGCTCTCATTGCCCGCGAAGTGCGGATCGCATGGACCGGCGGCGGGCTGTGGTTGCCAGTGATTTTCTACATCGCTGTCGCAACGCTCTTTCCCTTTGTGACCGGGCCAGACAAGGCACTGCTCGCGCGCACCGGTGGTGGCATATTGTGGATCGCGGCACTGTTAGCAACATTGTTGCCGATTGAACGGCTGATTTTGCCAGATCGGCAGGCTGGCATGCTCGACCAACTAACAGTGCGCGGCTGGTCCGACGAATTGATAGCCACCGCTAAGATCGCCGGTCACATCGTTTCGTTCGCGCTACCGCTGCTGCTGGCAACCATTGTTGCGTCGGCATTTATCGGCCTTCCCGAAAACCAGTTGCGGACGCTGCTCATTGGGCTTGCACTCGCCCTGCCAGCACTCGCCGGATTATCGGTTACGATAGCTGCACTGACTGCGGGTCTGAGCGGTGCCAGCGCGCTTGGCGGGCTGCTGCTGGTGCCACTGGCAATACCGATATTGATATTCGGTGCTGGAACCCTGGCCGAGAATCCCGGAAATGCGATGCAGCTATTGGCAGCAACATCATTAGCATTGGCGGCGCTTTCGCCCTTTGCGGCAGGCGCGGCACTGCGCGCTGCGCGCGACTAGCTCACTCCGCCGCCATTTTTTGGACGTAACCAGACGCAACCATCGCTTCGACCATATCGAACAGCTTTTCGGGGTCTTGCGCCCTCAACGCTGGTATGCTGGCTTCCATTCCTTCTGCAATCACCATTTCGCGTGTGCCTTTGGCAACGGCATCCCAGATCAGCCGCGCAACCTCGTCTGGATCAATGCCGTTTTCAATCGCCTTGTCGCTGGCACCGCGGACCGAGCCGTCAGCATTTAGCGCATTGCGTGAGACGTTGGTTTTAACCGAACCCGGAGCAACCACCAGCACCTTGACGCCCTGCCCCGCAACCTCGCTGCGCAGTGCATCCGCATAACCCACTAATCCGTGCTTAGCCGCACAATAAGCCGTGCGTAGTGGCACCCCTGCTTTGCCCGCAACGCTCGATATCATCACCAATTGTCCAACGCCTCGCGCTAGCAAATGCGGCAGCAGAGCCTGCGTCAACGCGATCGGTGCGAGCAGGTCCACACCGATAATCCGTTCGTAGACCGAGAAATCGGTATCGACCGCAAGCGACCGCTGCGAAATTCCGGCATTGTTGACCAACATATCGACGCCGCCGCGAAAAGCGATTGCTGCATCAACCTTTGCCGCCAGACTAGCAAAATCCATCGTATCAAACGGCAGGATCAAGCACCGGTTCTCGGCGCCGCTTTCATTTGCAACCCGCTCCAACTCAGCAACATTGCGACCAGAAAGCACGGCATTGCCGCCGTCTTTCACAAATGCCTTAGCCAGAGCTTCGCCTATCCCGGACGATGCACCCGTTATCCATGCAGTTTTGCCTGTCTGATCGCTCATCAACTTTTCCTTTATGCCGGACCAATTTCTTTTGCTGCAACTAAGCTATAGTCAAGCAAAAGCACCCTTGTGCTTTGCCTTCATAGCGCCCAAATTGATTTCATGCTGATAGAAACCGAAATAACGCCGAACCCGGCGACGCTGAAATTCCTGCCCGGACGTATGGTTATGGAAAATGGGACGCGCGACTTTGCTGACCCCGAAGAAGCCGCAGCCTCTCCTTTGGCCGAAGCATTGTTCGATCTTGGAGATGTGACCGGTGTATTCTTTGGCCGGGAGTTCATCTCGGTAACTGCTGCCCCCGGCGTTGAATGGGCTTCGCTTAAGCCTGATGTCTTGGGCATCTTGCTTGACCATTTCAGCGCAAATATGCCGTTATTCCATTCGCCATCTGCCGGTTTCTCGGTCCCTGCGCCTGCTGACGAGCTGCCCTTGGACGACCCAGCCGATGCAGAGATTGTTGACCAGATCAAAGACCTGATCGAAACCCGCGTCAGGCCTGCAGTGGCCAATGATGGTGGCGATATTATCTATCGTGGTTTCCAGCGCGGTGTTGTTTTTTTAAAGATGCAGGGTGCCTGTTCGGGTTGCCCATCCTCATCGGCCACGCTGAAAAATGGTATTGAACAGTTGCTCAAACATTATGTGCCCGAAGTAACC
>JANMPK010000467.1:0-11578 GCA_031369825.1 Sphingomonadales bacterium | reverse complement strand
TCCACTTATCGGCATTTTGTGCAGCGCAACTGGTCCCAAAAACACCCTTCGCGTCTTTGCGTCTTTGCGTGAAATTCTGCAACCTCTCGGCAAAGCCCGAATCGCTTGCATTCCCGCCCAAACCCACCTAAGCGCCCCACTTCGCTCAGGCCCGCCTGACGAAGCTAAGAAAGCCGGAGGGGCGCTCGCATATTGCGTCGTCAGCGATCGGCCAGGAAACAAAGGAAACGCCCATGTCTCTGTATGAGCATGTATTTTTGGCGCGTCAGGATATGAGCCAAGCTCAAGTTGACACTCAGGCTGAAAACGCCACCAAGATTATCACGGATAACAAAGGCAAGGTCATCAAGACCGAAAGCTGGGGTCTGCGCACGCTGACCTATAAAATCCAGAAGAACCGCAAGGCGCATTTCGTAATGCTCGATGTCGATGCTTCGGGTGATGCGATTGCAGAGCTGGAGCGTCAGACGCGCATGAACGAAGACGTCATCCGTTACCTGACCGTTCGCGTTGAAAAGCATGAAGACGGCCCATCGGTCATGATGCGCAAGAGCGACCGTCCAGAGCGCAGCGAACGCGGCGGCTTTGGTGGGGATCGTCCTGACCGTGGCGACCGTGATCGTGGTGCCCCTCGTGGTGACCGCGGCGACCGCGGCGGCTTTGGTGGGGACCGCGACCGTGCACCCCGCGCTGAACAGGAGGCTTAATCCATGGCACGTCCATTTTTCCGCCGTCGCAAATCTTGCCCGTTTTCGGGTAAAGACGCACAGGTCATCGACTATAAAGATGTACGCCTGCTTCAGGGTTACATTTCGGAACGCGGCAAGATTGTCCCGTCGCGTATCACTGCCGTCTCGGCAAAAAAGCAGCGTGAGCTGGGCCAAGCGATCAAGCGCGCCCGTCAAATCGGCCTGCTTCCCTATGTCGTGAAGTAAGGAGCAAAAAACATGGAAATCATTTTGCTCGAACGGGTCGAAAAACTCGGCGCCATTGGCGACGTTGTTATGGTGAAGGACGGCTATGCCCGTAACTTCCTGCTACCCAACAAAAAAGCACTTCGTGCCAACGCCGCAAACCGCAAGGTTTTTGAAGCGAACCGCTCGAAGATCGAAAGCGACAACGCGTCGCGTCGTGACGAAGCGACAACCGCGTCCGCAAATGTCGAAGGCAAGCAGATCGTCCTGATCCGCGCAGCTTCGCAAACCGGCCAGCTTTACGGGTCGGTTTCGGTCCGCGACATCACCGACGGTTTGAACGAACAGGGTGCCGGCGTGCTGAAAAGCATGATCGTGCTCGAACGTCCGATCAAGACGCTCGGCGTGTTCAACGTCCGCGTTGTGCTTCATCCCGAAGTCACCGTGATCGTTGAAGTCAACGTAGCGCGCAGCGACGATGAAGCCGAATTGCAGAAGAGCGGCGTCAATGTCCTCGACCAGATGTTTGAAGCCGAACAGGCCGAAATCGCTGCCGAGACCATCGAAGCCCAGGTCGAAGCCGAAGTCGCCAGCGATGCTGCCGACGAAGCCGAAGTCGCTGCGAACGCGAAACGCCGCGAAGAGCAGGCTGCGGCTAAGGCTGCTGCTGAAGCCGATGGTGGTTTGTCGGCGGATGCCAGCGAAGGCGACGACGCTTAAGTCATTCGCTCACATAAATTAAAAGAGCCGCCTTGTCGCAAGACCGGGCGGCTTTTTTGTGTGTATAAGCCAGCACATATGACTGCCCCTATCATCATCACCGCCGAAATGGGCAAGGCCGATCAGGCATGGGCCACTGGCCTGCGCAGTGCGCACTACCCGCCAGAGCGCAATCATCTCGACGCCCACATAACGCTGTTTCATCATCTGCCGCCCGGTCATCTGCCTGAGATCAAGTCGCGGCTGGCAACGCTCGCATCCGAATGCCCGCCGCCGGTGGCATGGCTCAGCGACGTGATGTTGCTGGGCAGGGGCGTCGCTTACCGCATCGACAGCCCCGAACTGATGGCGATCCGCGACGAACTGGCGCATGATTTTAGCGGCCTGCTGATTCCGCAAGATCAAGCCCACCCACGGCTTCATATCACGGTCCAGAACAAGGTCGAACCACCCGTCGCCAAGGCGCTCCACGCGCAGCTCGCTGCCGAATTTACCCCGCGATCGCTCGCTATTTCCGGCCTTGCAGCACATTATTATCGCGGCGGCCCTTGGGAAAATATCGCCCGCTGGACTTTTCGCGGGAATTAGCGCGCACTGCCACTTGACCCCCCCAACCCCCCCGCTTATAGCGCCGCGTGCTGTGCGGGATATTTCCCGCAATTCGGCACCGTGGCGGAGTAGCTCAGCTGGTTAGAGCACGGGAATCATAATCCTGGGGTCGGGGGTTCAAGTCCCTCCTCCGCTACCACCTTTACAGTGGGTTCCGACACGAAGTAGCGCGTCTCGTCGGTGAAGCACACTGCCAGTTTGCCGGGCGATAGTTCGGACTGATCCAGCGCCATCTCGATAATTTGATCATGGATGGTGTCGGGGATACGATTCCAAACCTGGCTCGGCGTGGATGGCCGATCCCCCAGCGCTTCTGGGCCACCTAAGCGTCAAACGCGGGTATTCGCCTGCGCTCGGCAACAGAAAGCGCCCCTGTAACAAGTTGCAGGGGCGCAACATCAACATGTGATTGGCGTGCACGCAAAAGCTGAGCAAAATGTTTGTAAATCAGACGATATTCCTGCGGTTCTTCGGCGACAATCTGCTTTCCATCAGCCCATAATTCACTGCCGCCTTTGTCCAGCAACAAAGTTTCGCGGGCCGTTTTGATTTCGATTTTCCAGCATTCATTACCGCTTTCGCGCCAATCGAAATGGGCTGATAACCGCTCGCCAAATTCGATGTCAGCCGCAATGGGTGACTGGTGATTTTCCGCAATGGTAAGGGTGGCCCGATGCACTTCGAGCGGCTTGGGTATGATCTTGGTTGCGATAGAAAGCGCGTTGATTCCAGGATCAAAAACCCCGAATCCACCTGCTTGCCAAATCCAGTCCTGCCCGGGATGCCATTTGCGCACATCCTCGCGCCAGTCGATGCGCATTGAAACTATATCCTGCGTTGCAAGCCGTTCGGCGGTGGCATCAACTGCGGCATTATATTGAGAATGCCAAGTGGTGAACAATATACGCCCCGTTCCGTGCACATATTCTCCCAAACTCACGACCTCGGCGGCGGTCAAGCCTGGCGGTTTTTCGAGCAAGATGTCCCAGCCATGATCCGCTGCCAACATTGCGGTCTGGGAACGACCCTCTGGCGGCGTGCACAGTGCCACAGCGTCTACCGCGACATCACTAGTGGCTAGCGCATCCAGTGTTGGGAATGATGGAATGCCATCCGGTGCTTCACCACGACGGCTGACCGTGGCCACAAGTTCCAACCCATTGGTTTCGGCGATCGACGGGGCATGTTGGTCTTGCGCGATCTTTCCATAACCGACAATGGCAATTCTTGTTGGCCGCACACAATCTCTCCCTCAACCCATTTAGCAAATATACCACGCTATCGCTTCGGGCATTTTCCTTTTATCGGCTTTGAAGTCTATTATAGCATATTCCTTTTGCATTAGTCCTATTGATATGATTATTGCAAAAGGAAACTAGCGAGATCCGCTGCAAAACTATAGCGTGCGCCAGAGCAGAGGAATATAAGGGTGACCAACGGCAAAACTCGACGCAGCGCAGGCGTTTACGGCAAGCGTGACCGCGACGGCTTCATCCACCGCAGCTGGATGAAAAGCCAGGGGCTTCCTGATGACAGCTTTGACGGTCGCCCGATCATTGGCCTGTGTAACACATGGTCAGAGCTAACCCCGTGCAACGCACATTTGCGGATATTGGCCGACCATGTGAAGCGCGGTGTGTGGCAGGCGGGCGGGGTCCCACTTGAATTTCCGGTGTCGTCGCTGGGTGAAACGCAGATAAAGCCAACGGCGATGCTGTTTCGCAACCTGCTTGCGATGGATGTTGAAGAGGCGATACGCGGTTATGCGATTGACGGCGTGGTTTTGCTTGGCGGATGTGACAAAACGACGCCAGGGCAATTAATGGGCGCGGCATCGGTTGATTTGCCTGCCATCGTCGTGTCATCCGGGCCTATGCTTAGCGGCAAGTTTCGTGGCCAGACCATTGGATCGGGGACCGATGTATGGCGCTTGAGTGAGGCTGCACGTGCAGGTGAAATCAGCGAAGAAACATTCTACAGCGCCGAAGCAGCAATGTCGCGCAGTGCTGGTGTATGTAATACGATGGGGACGGCATCGACTATAGGCAGCCTGTGCGAAGCATTGGGCGTTGCGCTACCAGGCAACGCCTCGATCCCTGCGGTTGATGCAAGGCGGCGAACGATGGCGCATATGGCCGGTCGGACGATTGTAGATTTGGTCGAAAAAGAAAGGCCATTGTCTACATTTCTAACCCGTGAGGCATTTGAAAATGCGATTCTGGTCCATGCGGCTGTTGGTGGATCGACCAATGCGGTAGTGCATTTGCTGGCACTTGCCGGGCGCTGCGGTATCAATTTACAGCTTTCGGATTTTGATGAACTGTCGCGTGAAATACCGTTGCTCGCCAATTTGCTGCCATCGGGTGAATATCTGATGGAAGATTTTGATTATGCCGGTGGCATGCCCGCGATTATGAACCGCATTCAGAACTGGCTGCGTCCAAATGCGCCAACTGTGGGCGGCGAGACAATTGGCGAAATTGCCGCACAGGGTGAATGCTTCAATGACGATGTCATTCGCCGACTAGATAACCCGGTGCGCGCGTCATCGGGAACTTGGGTGCTGAAAGGCAATTTGGCACCCGGCGGGGCAATCATCAAACCCAATGCGGCATCACCCGAATTGCTAACCCATGAAGGCCCGGCGGTGGTATTTGAATCCATAGAGGATTTTAAAGCGCGGATTGATGATCCCGACCTGGATGTGACTGCATCATCAGTGCTGGTTCTCAAACAATGTGGGCCAAAGGGATATCCGGGGATGCCCGAAGTCGGCAATATGCCGCTGCCAAAAAAATTACTGAAGGCGGGCGTGCGTGACATGGTGCGGATATCGGACGCGCGGATGAGTGGAACGGCCTACGGCACTGTGGTTCTCCACGTCTCGCCTGAATCGCATATGGGCGGACCTTTGGCATTGGTGCAGAATGGAGATATCATCCGTTTAGACGGCCCTGCCAGATCGCTTGACCTCTTGGTTGCTGACGAAGAACTGTCGCGCCGCAAGGCGTCACTTGCTGAACCTCCCATTCCCCCCAATAGCGAGCGTGGCTATGCCCATCTGCACGTCAAGCATGTGATGCAGGCTGAATATGGATGCGATCTAGATTTCTTGGTCGGCAAAAGCGGATCTACGGTCACACGGGAATCGCATTAAGTCATGCCTGAAGCCGCTGCTTTCATTGGCGTCGATTGGGGGACCAGCAATGCCCGGTTCCTCTTGATTGCCGGGAACGGCAGCATCATAGAGCATCGCAGCGGACCGGGCATCGGTCAGATTGATGGCCCATCGGTCATCGAAAATATCTTCTTTGAAACCGTCGCCGACTGGATCGCATATAGCCCGCAACTTTCGGTTATTATGGCGGGCATGGTCGGGTCTAATATCGGTTGGCATATGGCTGGATATGCGGACACCCCCGCCACGCTTGAAGATATTGCATCCGGCATGCTGGTGTTCGAGGCGCGCGGGACGGACTTTACAATAGCACCCGGCCTTGCAACCAAACGCAGCGACGGCTTGCCCGACGTGATGCGCGGTGAGGAGGTGCAGATATTCGGGAGCGTAGCAGACGGCGACGCCTTGGTTTGCCTGCCCGGCACGCATAGCAAATGGGCACGTGTTTACGGCGGAGCGGTGACCGCATTCCACACCGCTCCCACCGGAGAGTTGCTCGACATCATCGGGCGGCATAGCATATTGCTCAATCCCAAGCGCCCAGTGGCGGCAATGCCCGGCACCGCTTTTTTGGAAGGTGTAGAGGTTGCGCGCGACAGCAAGACAGGGCTTGAATCGCTGTTGTTCACTGTCCGTAGCCGACAGATTGCTCAGACTTTGAAAACCGAAGCCGCCGACGGCTATCTTGCGGGTTTGGCAATTGGCTGTGAGATCAAATCTGCACTCGCGCTTTATGGTGCGCAGTTGAGCGTCGTCACGCTCGTCGGCACGCCGCAATTGACCGGGCTTTATGCTGCGGCCTTAGCCTGCTTTGGAGCCACCGCTCAGCAGACCGACGGCGATGCAGCAAGCCTGTCGGGACTCATCAAACTTTATCAGGCGCGGGCATGATCAGCCCCGATAGAATCTGCTCAGTTACCAATATGCTTGGCGAAGGCGTATTGTGGGACCACCGTACGCAGAAATTGCAATGGACCGACATTGAGTCCGTATGCCTATGGCAATGGGATATGACAGATGCCCCACCGGTGCGTTATGCCATGCCAGAGCGACTGGGTAGCTTTGCCTTGACCCCCGATCCATCGGTATATCTAGGTGCGTTTGAAAACGGTTTTGCGCGTTTTTCAGTTGAAAAGCCGATATTTGAAATGCTGTCACGAGTCACAAAATCGAGCTCCCATCTCCGCATGAACGATGGTCGCACCGACCGCAGCGGGGCGTTTTGGGCGGGCAGCATGGCGGAGAAAGAGGGCGCGCCGCTCGGATCGTTGTGGCGCTACGATAGCGGCGGCAAGGCCAGCGCATATCTGCACGATATCCGCATTCCGAACAGCTTATGCTGGAACGGGGCTGGGGACATCATGTATTTCGCGGATTCCCCGCGCAACATAATCTGGGCGTATGATTTTGACGCAGAAAAAGGGCCGGTGGGGGAGCCCCGCATCTTCGCCCAGACGCCCGCCGGTATTCACCCCGACGGCAGTTGCATCGACGCCGAAGATTGCCTGTGGAATGCGCAGTGGGGCGGAGGCGAAATCATCCGCTATCGCCCGGATGGCACAATCGAACGGCGGCTGTCGTTGCCCGTCAGCCAGCCTAGTTGTGTCGCCTTTGCCGGACCAAAACTCGACATGCTTTGCATCACAACCGCCCGCGTCGATCTTGATGCGGATGCTCTTGCGCAACAACCGCTTGCCGGCGCGTTACTCGTCTATAAAGTTGACGTGACTGGACGGCATGAGGAAATTTGCAGTATGAGCCTGTAGGGCATTTAAGGGGAATAGATTTGGCACGTGGCGCGACAGGAAATTTGACCGAGCAAGTGGTGCAATCACTGGGTCGCGCTATTGTGTCGGGCGAATATCCAACGCATTCGGTATTCCAGATCGCCGACCTCTGCACTCAATTCAAAGCAAGCCGCACGGTGATGCGCGAGGCGGTAAAAACGCTCACAGCAAAGGGTCTGGTGTCCTCCCGCGCCAGTGTTGGTAGTATTGTTCAGGACGAGTATAATTGGAATTTGTCTGACCCCGATGTGCTCGACTGGTTCCTCCATGTGAAGGGTAATACCGTCCCGCTGATCCGCGAATTCATTGATTTCCGGATGGGTATCGAACCCAATGCAGCGGCGTTGGCGGCTACGCGCGGCGATGTCGAAGCCATTGCGGTTATCTTCAAAGCATTAGATCGCATGCGCGCGGCAGAACGGGGCGAGGACAATGCGCTTGATGCCGATGTCGATTTTCATGTCGCCATTCTGCACGCCAGCGGCAACCGCTTTTTCATCAACATGCGCCACACAATTGACGTCGCGCTGCACATTTCCATACGCGTGACCAACCGTACCAAAGGCGTAACGCTCGCCAGTATTGCCGATCATGCCCGCATTGCTGATGCCATAAAGGCGGGTGACCCGGAAGGCGCGCGTCAGGCGATGCGCGAGCTATTGACCGAAGCGCAAAAACTGCTGACCGGAGAGGTCAAAGTGCCAAGCGATATTTAGCCTATCGCAGCCACGAAGGCTGCAGCATTGGCACCAGCCTGCCCCGCTGAATATCCAACACGGTAAATCCCGCCGCCAATACCAAAACCGCTCGCCCCGGCCTCGCGGTAGCTGCTGACAAGTTCCGCCGATACACCGCCAACGACCAGAACTATCGCATCCTTTGGCAACACCGCGCGCATCGCCTTGACTGCGGCAGCGGATATCAGTTCGCCGGGAAACAGTTTCACCGCGTTCGCGCCTGCATCCAATGCGGCGAAGGCTTCTGTCGGTGTCAGGCAACCCGGTGCCGAGATCATGCCCGCAGCCACGGTCGCGCGGATGACATCAGGGTTCATATTGGGTGATACGATGATTTGGGCAGCGGCGTCCTTGCAACGCGCAACGTCGTCGGTGTTCAAAACTGTGCCTGCACCAACAATCGCCTTATCGCCAAAATGTGCGGCGAGGCTGGCGATGGATATGAAGGGATTGGGCGAGTTGAGCGGAACTTCGATCACGCGCACGCCTGCATCATATATTGCCTGTGCCACTGCAACCACCTCATCGGCCTTCACCCCGCGCAGAATTGCAACGATGGGCATCGCTTTAATGGCTTGTGCAAAGCTGACGGCGTTATCGTTGCTAATCATCGGTTTCCTTCAACTCAATGTGCGGGCGACGGCATCGGCCCAGCCCTCAAGCCGCTTGATCCTGAGCTCGGGAGCAATTTTGGGCGCAAATTGCTCAACCTCACCGCGCATAGCGGCCGCGTCTCCAAGCGAGCCATAGAGCCCTGCACCAACGCTAGCCAGCATCGCCGCACCAAGCGCAGTGGTTTCGATGAAGAGCGGCCGTTCGACGGTGATATCCAGCATATCGGCCAGATCCTGCGCCATCCAGTCATTAGCAACCATGCCGCCGTCAATGCGCAGTTCCTGCCAATCACACCCATCGGCGGCATAGGCGGTTTTCAGGTCACCCGCCTGATGCGCCATCGCTTCCAATGCTGCGCGCGCAATATGGGCTTTTTTCGCCGAAAAGCTCAAGCCACTAATCGTGCCGCGTGCCTCTGGCCGCCAATATGGCGCGCCGAGGCCAGACAAAGCGGGGACCAGATAGACACCGCCATTATCCTGAACGCTGCGTGCCAAAGGTTCGGTTTCGGGTGCCTGCGCGATTAACCCCAAATCATCGCGCAACCACTGGATCAGGCTACCCGCGACAAAGACCGAACCTTCGAGCGCATAATGCCGTTCACCACCCAATTGCCACGCTATGGTAGACAGCAGCTTGTGTTTCGACTGCGGCAATTTGCGCCCGGTCTGCGTCAGAATGAATGCGCCGGTGCCAAAGGTTGCTTTGGTCTGGCCGGGTTCAAGGCAGGCTTGACCGATGGTCGCGGCCTGCTGGTCGCCCGCCATGCCCGTAATCTTGATCGGCCCGCCGAATAGCTCTGGCAAAGTCGTTCCGATGTCGCCTGCACAATCGACAATCTCGGGCAAGATGCGGCGCGGGACGTCGAACAGGCTGAGCAAGCCGTCATCCCAGCCGCTGCTGCCAATGGCCATCAATGCAGTGCGTGATGCGTTGGTGGCATCGCTGACATGCGCACCGCCGGTCAGACGGTAGACGAGGTAGCTTTCGACCGTCCCGACCGCGAGATTGTCACCAGCCTCCTTTAACTGTGGCCAATTTTTCAGCGCCCAACCGATTTTGCTGCCCGAAAAATAGGGATCGAGCAGCAGACCGGTTTTCGCTTGCACCGTGGCTTCATGCCCCGCTGCTTTCAGTGCAGCGCAGTCATCTGCCGTCCGCCGGTCTTGCCACACGATTGCCGGGGCCAAAGGCTCACCCGTCCGGCGGTCCCAAAACACGATTGTCTCGCGCTGGTTGGTGATGCCGATGGCGGCTATTTCACTTGCGCCACCGGCTTTATCAACCATCGCCCGGGCGCAAGTGAGGGTCTTCGTCCATATCTCGCCAGCATCATGTTCGACCAATCCGGGGGCTGGATAATGCTGCGTCAACGGTTCTTGCGCGCTGCCCAGCGCCCGGCCACTCGCCGCAAACAGCATCGCCCGGGTGGACGTCGTACCTTCGTCAATAATCAATATCGTATTGCTCATCCACGCGCCTCCGCCGCATCAAGCGCCGCTTCTTCAGTACGGTGCATTTCACGTCCTGCTGCGCTGAAGATAAATGTCGCCCGATTGCCAAATACAAAGCGATTGACCGCGAGCGCGACCATAACAGACGTCACCAACACAATCACCATCACGTCAATATAATGCAGCCAAGGCAGGCCCCAATGCTGGTAATATGTTTGGCCGCCAAAGGCATCAGTAGGTTTGTAAAGCACGAAATTGTGGACAGCATAACTACCCAAGCCCCATAGCAATCCAGCAATCGCCGCTCTTGCATCGACATTGCGGAACAGCAAGCCAGCGATAAATGCCGACAATATTGGCATCGAAAACAGTCCGTTCAATTCTTGCAACAGGTTGATGATGCTTTCCGCATTTTGGAACACCGGCACCATCAGGATTGAGGTAATCGTGAGTATCACCGAAGCAATGGCAGCAATCTTCCACGGCTTGGCAATGGGTGCGATAAACTTCTCATGGAAATCCATCGAATAGAGCGCGACCGAGCTGTTCAAAATCGCGCTGGTATGAGCGATCACCGCCGCAGCCATCATTGCCGCGAATGCGCCAGACATCCAGCCAGGCAAAACCTGCGCCACGAGCTTGCCATAAGCGGCATCGTTGACATCGCCGAACAGCTTGAACGCGACAACGCCGGGGATGACGACAATCGCAGGGATCACGAGTACTCGCACCGCCGCCGCCGCAAAAACACCCTTCTGCGCTTCCTTGACATTGGGTGCAGCCATCGCCTTTTGCGTGATGTTCTGGTTGGTGGACCAATAGAATATCTGGATGAAGATCATGCCTGTGAACAAAGTGTGGAACGGAATGGGCGAGTCAATGGCGCCGACCATGCTGGTCCGGAATTCAGGAACGCCAGTGAAGATATCGAAGTTCACCGCCGCTAGCGCCAGAAAAACCACAAGCAAAGCGATGGCCAAGAGACCAATGCCAGAATATGTATCCATCACCGCAACCGCACGCAGGCCCCCCGTAATCGTATAGGCTGCGGCGATAATCGCCATTGGAGCTGCGTATATCAAAAGCGAATATTCGGTGCCGAATAAGGACTGCAAAAACAGGCTGCCACTGTACAACGCAGCGGGTAAATAAATCAGTATATTACCAAGCAGAAACATCGCTGAAATGACTGTGCGAATACTGCCGCCCTTATACCGGCGTTCTAGTAGCTCTGTGACCGTGGTGCATTTGTTGCGGTAATAAATCGGCACAAAAATGAAGGCCAATATCATCAGCCCGACAAAGCCGGACAATTCCCACCACGCCAACAGCAGCATCTGGTTGCCGTTCATACCCACCAGCTGTTCGGTCGAGAGGTTGGTTAGTGTGATAGAGCCTGCTACAAAAAGCCAACTAAGCCCGCCGCCTGCAAGAAACACCTCTTTGGAACTGCCCTCACGGCCGGCACCTTTGCCGTGCACTTTCAAATAGGTCATCACTGCAATCATGCCGGTTAGCCCGAAAAATATCGCAATCTGTAACGCGGAACCGCCCTCTTGATACA
>JANMPK010000464.1:0-2572 GCA_031369825.1 Sphingomonadales bacterium | reverse complement strand
CCGCACCCTGTGGGCACTCGGCGCTACTGCTGCCGAGGGTCATAATGCCTCAATACGACGCTGGGCACGGATATTGTTTAGCGACAGCTGCCTGATCGCATTGGAGTTCAGCAGTCCGCGTGCTTTGGCGTTTGCTGCTTTAGGTGCGCTCAAAATGCTGGGTGCCGACCCCGACAATCTACAGGCCAGGCAAATTGTAATCCGCACGGTCGACGTGTTGAAAGCACAGCTGGTAACGGTCGACGAATCCGACTGGCTCTGGTTCGAAAGCGTATTGGCTTATGATAACTGCCGCTTGCCTGAGGCGCTGCTCCGCTGCGGAATGTATCTGGAAGATGTCGAGGCGATAAAGCGCGCGATGGCGACGCTGGAATGGATCACTGCGCAGCAGACAACGGCATCTGGGCTTTTCCGGCCGGTTGGTTCGGAGACATTCGGACGGGAATTGACCTCTGCTCTGCCATTCGATCAACAGCCGGTTGAAACTTGGGCGGCAATTGATGCCGCCGATGCCGCCTATGACGCCACGGGTGACCTGCGCTGGGTCGACGAAGCGAACCGTGCCTATCAGTGGTTCTTTGGTGCCAATGACCGGGGTATCGCAATCGGCAACGCGCAAAGCGGCACCTGCCGCGACGGCATCAATGCGCGCGGTGTGAACGAGAATGAAGGCGCTGAATCGACGCTGGCATTGCATCTGGCGGACTGCACCTTGCGGGCCTTGCTGGCAAAAGTACGACGCGCGGAAATAAGGGTGAGCGATATGGAGCCGGTAAATGATGTTTTGGCTTAACGGCGTCGCCTGTGCTTGAACCAATGCAGCACGAGTTGCGCCTTCACGCCGACCCGACGCGTGTTGTGGTCAGGCCCTTTCATCTTGCATGGCAGGCATCGGGCGCGGACCTTGACCGCGTGCAGAAACTGGCGCGCGATATTGTCGCGCTCGACCCGCGCACAATCCGTAGCGAACTAAGCGTTGTGCTCGGCGAATTTGCCGACCGCCACTGGCAGATCGAGCAGGTTTTCGACCAGCGGTTTGAAGAAATCCAGCCTAAACTTGGCTTGAACGGAGCACGGTTACGACGTGATACCAAGCGGTTAATCGGTGCATATTTCTGCCATGAGTATAGTTTTGCAGCAGCAGCATTGATGAACCCCAGCGTCGTGCGACACCCTGATCAAACCGGACTGCAAGACGACAGCGTGCGTATATTATTGTCACTCCGTGCCGTGGGAGAAGGCCATATCTCGACCATCGCATTCCGCGAAGGCATTGTGACTGCTGATCGCGGCCTTAGCCTGCTGCCGGAACCCGAGGTTGCGACCGCTGCTATGCTAAAGCGCGAAAGCGAAACTGTAATGGTTTATCGCCAGCAAGATTCTACAATATCAGGAACCGTGATCTTTCCTGTAACCGAAGCACAACGCAACGGACTTGAAGATTTGCGGCTGGTCGAATTTACCCATAATGATGGCACAACCGAATGGATCGGCACCTATACCGCTTATAGCGGTCATTCTATCGCATCGGAACTGTTGCGCACTTTCAATTTCTGCGAATTTGACCTTATCCCGATAACCGGTGCGGCGTCACGCAACAAGGGCATGGCGCTGTTCCCCCGCAAGATCGATGGCCAATATTGCATGATCGGACGGCAGGACGGCAAAAACCTCTATCTGCTGCGCTCGGACCGGTTGGATGATTGGGACGACGGCAATTTGCTGATCGAGCCAAAATATCCGTGGGAGTTCATCCAGATCGGCAATTGCGGCGCGCCGATTGAGCTAGACGAGGGCTGGTTGGTGCTGACACACGGCGTTGGTGCGATGCGCAAATATTCGATTGGCGCGATGCTGCTCGATAAAGACGATCCGTCAAAGGTGCTGGGCCGCACCGCCGTCCCGATATTGTCGGCGGCGGACGAAGACCGTGAGGGCTATGTGCCCAACGTCGTCTATACCTGTGGCGCGATATGCGTCGGCAGTGATATTTTCATGCCCTATGGTGTAGCCGACAGCTCGGTTTGCTTCGCGTTTTTCCCGATTGAACAGATACTCAGCCGAATGGCGTTGTAGTTTTATGCGGCGTGGGAACCAAATACGCTTGTCGGTGTTTTAGTGACTGTTCAACACAGTAGGAGAGCCAACATGGCCAAGAAACATTTTGCATTTGCTACCCCTTTCGCCATCGCCGCAGCCATGACGCTTGCCGGTTGTGACAGCGTAACTGAGAACGCTACTGAAGAACAAGCCGATGCAGTCCGTGACAACGCCGACGCGACAGCCGATGCAATGGAAGATAAGGCGGATGCGATGGACACCAAGCTTGACGGTGTTGACAGCGCGACCGAACAAAAAATGGAAGACAAGGCTGAAGCCGTCCGCGAAACAGGCGAAACGAAGGCCGACGCGATGGAAGAAAAAGCCGACGCACAAGACAAATAAATCGTCAAAACGATTTACTGGAATGATAGGGGGTGGTCGAAAGGCCGCCCCTTTTGTTGTCGAGTATACAGGCCACAATCGCAGCGCAGCCACTGCATTTTAACGCAAACTGCGATGCTATTATCAG
>JANMPK010000427.1:0-4032 GCA_031369825.1 Sphingomonadales bacterium | reverse complement strand
CGCGAATTTGTCGACGGGCATTTGTCGACCTGGGCTGACAGGCGATTGCCGATGCTTGCTGCTGTTGCTGGCATGGTGGTTCCGGCGGCGATTTATCTGGCCATCGCGGGTGGTGATGCAGCACTGGTGCGCGGGTGGGCGATCCCGGCGGCGACCGATATCGCCTTTGCCATCGGGGTGTTGGCACTGCTTGGCAGCAGGGCACCGGCTTCGTTGAAGCTTTTTTTGACCACCGTAGCTATTGTCGATGATATGGGTGCGGTCGCGATTATTGCATTGTTCTACATCGCCCAACTCAACCTGACAGCGCTTGCGGTCGCAGTATTGATTTGGCTTCTGATGATGGCATTCAACCGCTGCAAAGTGACAGCTCTATGGCCTTATCTGATCCTTGCGGCATTGCTTTGGTATGCGACCCTGTTGTCGGGCGTGCATGCAACCATCGCAGGGGTAATGGCTGCCTTTGCCATTCCGTTCCGTCGGACCTGGGGTGCGCCTGATGCCGAAGACTCCACGCTCCACCGGCTGGAACATGTGCTCGCAAAGCCGGTTGCCTTTTTTATCGTGCCGCTGTTCGGTTTTGCCAATGCAGGGGTGTCGGTCGCTGGGGTTGGTCTGGCTGATCTTGCGCAGCCGTTGCCACTGGGCATTGCACTCGGATTGTTTTTTGGGAAACAGTTGGGGATATTCGGAACCGTATGGGCTGCTGCAAAGTTTGGAATCGCCAGACGCCCCACGAATGCGAGCTGGACCCAAGTTTACGGCGTTGCCCTGCTCTGTGGCATCGGTTTTACTATGAGCCTGTTTATCGGGGGACTTGCCTTTGGCGATCCGGCGCGGGGTGACGCGGTCAAGATCGGGGTATTGATGGGCTCACTCGCATCGGCATTATTGGGCTGGTTAGTTTTAAGAACGGCACCTCAAGCCAAGTATGATGGAGAGAAGCAATGACACTAAAAGTAGCACTGTTGGTTGGCAGTTTGGCGATGGGTCTTGCCGGATGCGCGATGGCTCCCAACGATTCCAGCGCAACCAATGTCGCGGCGCCGGCTGCCGGAACGACAACAGCTATAGCGGCGCTGGATACTGTTGCCACCGACTATATCGGCCTGACGCTGGAGGCTGGTACGCATGAGGCTGAATATGTCGATGCTTATTATGGCCCGGCGAAACTGCAAGCCGAGGCCAAAGCCAATCCGCGCAGCAAGGCTGAATTGATTGCTGCATCCCGCGCTCTGATCGAGCGTCTTGATAGCGTTATCCTTCCGCAATTATCAGTTGTTTCGGATCGTCGTCGCGCCAAGGCGCTGCGCGGGATGCTGGTTGCGGCCGTGACACGGTTGCAAATGCTAGAGGGGCGTAAGTTCAGCTTTGCCGATGAAGCCCTCGGGCAATTTGCGACGGAACCCGTCCTCAAACCGCTTTCCGAATATGATACGGACCTTGTACGCCTCGAAAAACTCATTCCCGGCTCAGGCCCTCTTGCCGCGCGGGTCGATATGTTCAACGAACGCTTCACGATTCCCAAAGACCGCCTGCCAAGCGTGTTCGATGCTGCGATTGCCGAATGCAAGCGGCGGACCGCAGAGCATATCGTGCTGCCGCCAAGCGAGAATTTCACGATGGAGTTTGTCACCGGCAAAACCTGGTCGGGCTATAATTATTACAAGGGTAATTACAAAAGCTTGATCCAGATCAACACCGATCTGCCGATCCGTATCAGCCGCGCGGTCGATCTGGGCTGCCATGAAGGCTATCCCGGGCACCATGTCCTCAACCTGATGGTCGAGGAGCGGCTGGCGCGGGCAAAAGGGTGGAAAGAATATGAGGTCAACCCGCTCTACAGTCCGACCAGCGTTCTATCCGAAGGCAGCGCCAATTACGGTATAGACTTGGCATTTCCTGGGCCCGAACGGTTGGCGTTTGAACGCGATGTGCTGTATCCGCTGGCGGGCCTCGACCCCAAAACCGCCGAGGCCTATTGGAAAATGCAGCAAATGACCGACGCGCTGTCGGGCGCACGGCTGACGATTGCCAAGATGTATCTCGATGGCGAGGTGACGCGCGCGCAGGCGCTCGAACTGACCCAGAAATATCTGCTGCTTTCGCCCGCCCGCGCCGAGCAATCGGTGGGTTTTACCGACCATTACCGCAGCTATGTTATCAACTACGGCTGGGGCAAGGACTTGGTCAGGAACTATATTGAGCGGGGGAACCCTGATGCGAAAACGCGGTGGATGCGGATGGAGAAAATATTGAGCGAGCCGACATTGCCAGCGGATTTGCTGCCTTAGTCGACGACTTGTTCAGTCGGTTCAGCTTTAACCAAGCGAATGCTTCGGTAGCCAGCGTCTTCGACATTGAATTGATCGCCTATGGCGAAATTCAGCCGGACAAGGTCTTGGTTGGACAGCCTGACGAGTCCGTCCTCTTCAATTTTTACGATTTTGGTAAACCTGTCCATATAAGCAAGTTATCATTAGCACCCTGAATTTACAACTTCTGCCGGTGAAACCTGAACTCTCTGCGAAATTAGATTCGCAGTCCCGAAGATTGTCATGAAGCTGATATCGGTTGCGTCGCGGCCCACGGCGATACGGACGAGATTTTCTTCAGGCGCAAGCCGCGTTGCGTCGACCAGATGCCAGCGGCCATCGAGATAGACCTCGACCACCGCATGAAAATCGGGCGGGTCGATGCCGAGGCCGTAGGCTGACACCATTCGCGCCGGGACATCGGCGGCGCGGGCGAAGGCGATGAGCAGATGCGCGAAATCACGGCACACGCCGCGGTGCGAAATGAAGGTATCGGTCGCGGTCGAGCCGCTGCCGGAAAAGCCCGGTGCATATTCGATATTGTCGAAAATCCACTCGGCCATCTGTAGAATCTGGTCGCCCTTGGTGGGGCCATCAAAGCGCGTGGTGACGAAATTCTCATGCTTGTCCGACGGGCAATAACGGCTGGGCATCAGATACTGGATATAGGCGGGCGGCAGATCGGCATGCGGTACGACGCCAAGGCCAGAGATATTGGTCGGCGCGCGGTCAATCGTGGCGGTCGCGGTGTAGCTGATGTCGATCCTCCCCGTCGCATGGAGCCATGTGCGCCGCCCGAGTCCGTCCATGCCCTCAATCGTCGTCAACGGAGAGCAATCGCCCTTGACCTTCAACAGGTCGGTGAGGAGCACTTGATCGGCCATCGGAATAGCCTCCACCGCGAGCAGCACATCGGCAGCCTGCGGCAGATGGTAGTTAAGGGTGGCGGTGATATCGACGGTAAGGGGGGAGGCGGTCATGCGTCGCCCTTCGGGCATTTGCGGGAGTCGCGCAAGGGGAGTTGGGAAACCTAAAAATGCATACGGCATCAATGCTGGCGTGGCTTTTGCGGGATATGACTGTCGAGCAGTCTCGTTTGCCAGCGAGCAACTGTGACACAATCAGTTCGAGCGCGATTAGTTTGGAATTTTGAATGCCACCGCGCTTTGATAATAGGAAGCTATCGGGATGCCCTGCGCCTCTAAAGCGGGAAAAAATTGCGCCCGTTTCATTAATGCCCTGCAAACGACGTCATCGAATTCCTTTGAACGCGTGGTCGCTTGAATATAACATTCCGTCGGTTTACCATCCGCCCCTACGTTCAATCGAAACTGAACCAGCCCCTGTTCTCCCAGCCGCAGCATTTTAGCGGGATAATCATATGAGGTCACCCATTTTGCCGGCGACGTGGCGGGCGCCGCCGGGCGCGAGAGCGTTCGATGCTTCTCCACGTCGATGCCCCATTTCGTCAATAATTTGTTGGTGCAGGTATCGAGCACTTCAAAAGCCTGGCTTAACGGACCTGTTCCAAGAATCACCGGCCGCTTGGACTGGTCGCCGACCCGAAGATACTGTACTGCAGCTTTTCGCGAAATATCGATGGGCTTTTCCTCTTCAGGCAGCCACGTCGGATCCCATTTCGCTGGCGCTTCCGGTTTTTTTTCGCTCGCGATTATTCGCATATAACCACCGGTAACGATCGCTGGCCTGCTATCAC
>JANMPK010000122.1:0-5430 GCA_031369825.1 Sphingomonadales bacterium | reverse complement strand
CTCGACAGGATTAGCCAGCTTATGCCGACGCCGGTTACTGCAAATGCGGCAATGATGAACGGCGCATGGTTCATATCAATCCTCAGCCATCCGTCGCATCCGCGCATCAATCCGCATTTCGGCAAGCGCACCGCGCATCCGCATCAGAACCAGAGCGCCAAACAGCAAGCTGAAACCAAGCACACTGACGAACAGAGGTATCAAATAGGCGTCGTTGATCGACGAACCGCCCAGCGTGATGCTGGCCTTTTGATGCTGGCTTTCCCACCAGATGACCGACCGGTTGATGATTGGAATATTGACCGCACCGATAATACCGAACACGGCGGCAACGCGGCTGACGCTGCCCTTTTCGCTCGACGCATTGGCCAGCGCGATATAGCCGAGATACAGGAAGAATAGCACCAGCATCGATGTCAACCGGCCATCCCATACCCACCAAGTACCCCAAGTCGGGCGGCCCCAGATGGAGCCGGTAGCCAAGCAAATCGCGGCGAACACTGCTCCCGGCACAGCAATCGCGCGGGCGGCAATAGCTGCCAGCGGATGTCGCCATACCAATTGAACGATGCTGGCAATCGCAATCCCGCTCCAGCCGGCCATGCCGAGCCATGCAGACGGTACGTGCACAAAAATGATCTTTACCGTGTCGCCCATCAAGCGCTCAGACGGTGCAGCAAACAAGCCCCATCCGCACGCACCGAGCACCATCAATAATCCCGGCCAGAACAAGTCGGGTGTTAGCGGCTTTGCAAGACGCAAGAAACGGGCGGGATTTGCGAAACGGTGCATAGTGACTCGTTTGAGCCTCTAGCACCGCAAATCCGCGTGGCCAATGATTTAGCTCAACGCCCGATCAACCTTTGTGCCATATTATCGGCGACGAAGGCGGACGATATATTGTCGGCCTCGCTCTCGGACCAGATACTACGCAGCCGGTCAGGGATCATGTCAATCCGCGCGTTGACTTCGGTGACCGACACGTCGCCGAGATATTCGAGCCCGACATTGATGATGCCACCGGCGTTGATGACATAATCAGGCGCATAGAGGATAAAACGGTCATGCAGGCGCTGCGCATCGGCCGTGGTCGCCATCTGGTTATTGGCCCCGCCCGCAACGATTGCCACATCAAGCGCCGCGATGCTTTGCGCAGTAAGGATCGCACCCAGCGCGTTGGGGCTAAATATGTCCGCCTTGGTCGTCATAATGTCATTCAGGCCAACCGCCGTGCCGCCGGTTTCATTGGCTATTGCCGACAGCTTGGCCGCATCAGGATCAGCCAGAGTCAGCTTTGCGCCGTCTGCCGCCAGCAATCTGGCGACACCACCGCCGACGCTACCAATGCCCTGTATCGCCACATGCACATCTGCCATACTGTCAACGCCGAGCCGGTGCTTGGCCGCCGCCTTGATGCCAAGATAGACGCCGCGCGCGGTAAACGGCCCCGGGTCGCCACCCGCTGCACCGCCATTTGTAACCGGCAAGCCGGAAACATGGCGCGTCTCGCCGGAAATCGTCACCATGTCAGCATCGCTCATCCCGACATCTTCGGCGGTTACATAACGGCCACCAAGCGATTCGATTGCACGTCCAAAAGCAGCCAGCATTTCAGGGGTTTTCTTACGGTCGGCACCAGCCAAGACGACGCCTTTGCCGCCACCAAGCGGCAAGCCTGCCATCGCATTCTTGTAACTCATCCCGCGCGACAGACGCAGCGCATCCGTGATCGCGGCTTGGCTATCGGCATAATGCCAAAAGCGTGTGCCACCAGCAGCAGGCCCTAAATATGTGGAATGGAGTGCAATAACTGCGCGCAGACCGCTATTCCGGTCTTCGAATACATGGACAGACTCATGTCCGTCATAGTCCGGCAAATCCCAAATTGCAGGCATGCTCGCCCCCTCACCCAAAACGCATCGTAGAATCAAATTACGAAAATGCGTAATAATATTTCAAAGGGCGTTTGTCAGCCCTGAAAGTGAAGAAGATGGAACAACGGGAAAGAATGGGGCGACCGAGGGGTCTTGAACCCCCGACCTCTGGTACCACAAACCAGCGCTCTAACCAACTGAGCTACGATCGCCATACGCGCCTTTAAGGCAGGCGCAGTCCTTAAAGTGAAAGGGCGCCAGGCGTCAACCCGGCACCGACTTCACATTATTTCTTGAGGCTAAGGCCACCAAAACGCTTATTAAACTGGGCAACGCGGCCACCGGCATCAAGCATACCGCCACGACCACCGGTCCAAGCGGGGTGCGACGTAGGGTCAATGTCGAGCGTCATTGTATCGCCTTCTTTGCCCCATGTAGAACGGGTTTCAAAGGTTGAACCGTCAGTCATTTGCACCTTGATCATGTGATAATCGGGGTGAATTTCGGATTTCATATTCAGTTCCTTGCTACGAAACTGGTTTCCGACCAGCCTCTTGGAAATTTGGAAGCGCTGCCATTAGCGGCGATGGAGCGATAACGCAAGTGCCGGATTGAACCTTCAATCCTTCGGCGGATCAGCGATCATCGCCATAAATTCGGCCTCTGCAGCTACCTGGTCACCGACCAGAGCCCGTCCGGAAAATTTGCAGACGCGCGGGCGTTTCTGGACGAATTTTACTTCAAGGTGCAACAGACAGCCCGGTTCCACGGGCGCGCGGAACTTCGCATTGTCGATTGCCATAAAATAAACAAGCTTGCCTGACCCAGCCAGACCAAAGCTTTCCATCGCCAAAACGCCAGCGGCTTGCGCCAGCGCCTCGACAATCATCACGCCGGGCATGATCGGTCTTCCAGGAAAATGCCCCTGAAAAAAGCCTTCGTTCATTGTAACTGCTTTGACCGCACGGATTCGCTCGTCAATGACAAGCTCCTCAACGCGGTCAACCAGCAGCATCGGATAACGGTGCGGCAGCACCGCCATCACCCGACGCACGTCGTAATTAGCGAAGTCGCCCCCCGCCACTGTTACCGGCTATCAGGCTGCGGTACAGGGTTTGCAGGGGCAGGAACAGGCTGGCCCGGCTGCGGTTGTCCGGTTTGTGCCTGTGCTGCCTGGGCACGCGCCGCGCCTTCGAACAATTGCTGAATTTGCTGGTACAAAGCAGCACCCTGACGTGACGGACGCCAATCGGCAGGTGCGGTGATACCGACACTTGGTACCGCTTTGTCGATTTCCGCAGTGATTAGCGGTGTAACATCGACCGAATCCGGAGCCCAGACAAAAGCATCGGGTGACAGGATCACGCTGATCTTCTTTGCCGTGATAACAGCTTGCTGAGCAGCTTCGTATTTCATAGCGATCGATTCAACTGCAAAAAGCTGCGCCTTGATAATCGGGTCTTGAAGCTGGTTTATTTCCTTTTGCTTGGCATCAAGCTGCGTCAACAACGGGTTTTTAGCCTTGATCGCGGCATCGAGTTCGATCTGCGTCAGCTCTTTATCTTTGTTGGTGTCAAGCTGCACATTGATATCGTTAATCTCTTTGCGCTTGGTTTGTATCAACTGGGCGCTGCTGCCATAGGTTGTGCTGATTTGTTGATACGCTAGGCTCAATGCTTTCGATCTTGCGATAGCAACGGATGTGTCGGCTGTAGCAATACCTGCAACCTGCGCACTAGCAGGAACGGCAAGCACTACAGTTGATAAAAGTGCTGCCGAAAGGGCAGTAGAACGGATTTTCATTAGAATTGAGTCCCTACGTTGAATGTAAATAATTTGGTGTCATCGCCAGGCTCTTTTAGCAGTGCTCTGGCTATATCAATCCTGAACGGACCAAAAGGCGAATTCCAGTTTACGCCAAAGCCGACCGACAAGCGAGGTTTCCAGCTGTCTCCAAGGAAGCGCTCTTGAAAAACGAGTACCGGAGTACGCGCTGACCCGTCTGCATTTGTCGCTGTAATGGTTTGTTGAATTCCTCCGGTTGGGTTGACGCAATAGAACAATGGCTGCCCTGCTGCTGTCGGTACCGACGCATTTGTGCATGTCGGTGCTGTTCCTCCCGCAGCCGTGCTTTGCGAAACGAGCGTCTGCAAAATCGGGTTGGTGATGCCAAATACTGCACCGACATCAACAAATACAGAGGGACGCAGACCCAATTCTTTCGCACCAGTGCCAAGCGGGATTTGAAGTTCTGCACGGCCAAGATAATAGGCACGTCCACCTATAGCATCATCCTGGATTTGTGCGCGATCAAGAATTGGCGTGTTTACTACCACACCGCTCACCACTTCGGGGGTAAATCTAATCCGTTGCACCCTTGGGCCAACACCGCGAATATCAAAACCACGAATTTGTGGTTCGCCAAGATAGAAACGATCGGTCAAACGAACATCGTCGATACCAAGAGCCGCTGATCCGCGATTTTCGAGTGGATAGATGTAGCCACCTTCCGCTGCCAGCGAGAAAATGAAACCGCTGCCGCCGATACGCCAGAATTTGTCAGCATTCAGCCGCGTCTTGATATACTTCACGCTGCCGCCAAGCCCTGCGAAATCCTGACTAATACCGATGCTCTGTCCGCGTGATGGGCGCACCCGGTTATCGCGGTCATCATAAAGCAAAGTATATCCAAGCGAAGACGTCAACCGGCTGCCAACGGCGTCGCAAAGAAAACGGCCCGCTCGAAGAGGGTCGCACGACGAAGGCAGCGGACCAGTGCCATCCGGGTCGGAAAAGAACGTACCGCGATCAAGCGAGATATCGTCCTGGCTCAAACCATAACGCGCCTGAAAATAGATATACTCGTTAATCGGCACCCCGGTGCGAATTTGCAAACCCGTCGTGGCCTGCTGATACGTCGTGTTGCGTTGATTATTGAAGAAGTTAAAGCTGTTCAAATCACGGCGGAATATGTCGCCCGAAATCGCAATCGAACGGTCAAAGAGATATGGCTCGGTAAAGCCGATTTCCGCTGACTTCGAATAAGATGAATAAGAGACATTGGTCCGCAACTCCTGACCTTTGCCGCGAAAGTTACGTTGTTTGATCGACCCTTGGAAAATGAAATTCTCGATTGAAGAGAAACCGGCAGATAGCGAAAGCTCGCCAGTCGCTTTTTCTTCAACATTGGTGGTTAGGACGATACGGTCAGGGCCGCTGCCCTGTGACTGCTCAACCTCAAGCTCTTCCTGAAAGTAACCAAGCGATTTGATCCGTTCGGCTGTGCGCTTGACCTGGATGCTGTTGAAAGCGTCACCTTCGTTCAAACGGAATTCACGGCGCAGGACCTTGTCTTGCGTCAATGTGTTGCCGTTGATGTCAATCCGTTCGACAAACACGCGTGGAGATTCCGCAACGTTAAAGTTGATGCTCATCGTCAGCGCATCTTTATCACGTTGGAAATCGGGGCTGACGTCAGCAAAAGCATAGCCGAATAAACCGGCAGTTTCGGACAGACTTTCAACTGTGTCTTCAACCTGTTTGGCATCATACCAAT
>JANMPK010000359.1:0-4246 GCA_031369825.1 Sphingomonadales bacterium | reverse complement strand
AGCGTCTATGTGACCGTCGGCACCGGTATTGGGGGCGGCGCGATCATTGAGGGTAAGCCGCTGCACGGGCTGACGCACCCCGAAATGGGACATATCCTGCCGCAGCGTCATCCAGACGATGTGGCCTTTGGCGGAATCTGCCCGTTCCACGGTGATTGCCTCGAAGGTTTGGCGAGTGGTCCCGCGATCAAGGCGCGATGGGGCGCATCACTTTCGGAGCTTCCAGTCGATCATCAGGGGCATGCGATCATTGCCTGGTATCTGGCGCAGATGGTGGTGACGCTGCAATCGGTGATGGAGCCGGGCCGCATCATTTTGGGCGGCGGGGTTATGGCAACGCCGGGGCTCATCGAACGCGTCCGCGAAACCGCTACGCTGCTCGGCAAAGGCTATTTCCGGGGGAATACGGACGAGGTCATTGTATCGCCTGCATTGGGCGACCGCGCTGGATTGCTCGGTGGCCTCGCATTGGCGCAGGACGCGCTTCGTTAGCTCGACTGGCGGACAATAAGCTTGGGTTCTAGCACCACCGATGCGGTATTCTCACCGCCGATCCGCCTGAACAGCAAATCGACCAGATGCGTCGCGCCAGTCGACAAATCTTGGCGTATGGTGGATAATGGAGGGACGGTCTGGCTGGCAAAGGCCAGATCGTCATAACCGATCAAGTGCACTTCGCCCGGAACTGACACCCCGTGTTCTGACAAGGCACGCAGCGCGCTCATCGCAATCACATCAGACGCTGCGATGATGCCGTTAGGGATGGTTTTGGTTTCATCGAGCCATTTGCTGATCGTCGGATGCGCTGTCTCCGCTGTCAAATGTGCGGGCAAGATGGTCAGGGCATCACCCATACCGGCTTGCACAAGCTCCGCACGGCAACCAGCAAGACGTTCAGCGATTTCGGGTGCAATCGGATCGCCGAAAAACGCAAAATTCTGACATCCGCGTTCGATCAAATGCCGGGTTGCTAGCTCGCCGCCTTTGCGGTTGTCCGAACCGACCGAACAATGAACTTGGCCGGGCAGGTTTGCGCCCCAAGCCACCATCGGCAGATACCGTTCCGCAAGTTTGTCGATTACCGCGGACTGGTCGGATTGGCCGATCAGGATAACCCCGTCGACGCGGCCTGAATCGACCACGCGGCTCAACCAGCCCGGATCGGTCGGAATAACACGCGATAGCAACAGATCATGTCCGCGTTCGGTCAACGCATCGGCCAGCTGGCCGAGTAATGTCATAAAAAACGGGTCGGAAATATGCTGGCCTGTCTCGTGGCCGAGCGGGATCAACACGCCAATTGCCCCGGCACGTTTGATTCGCAGATTGCGCGCCATCACATTGGGCCGGAAATCATGCTCGCGTGCCAATTCCTGAATACGCTCGCGGGTTTTCTTCGCGATCAGTTGCGAATCGGCAAGCGCACGCGACACCGTTCCCGGCGAAACCCCCGCAAGCTTTGCGAGGTCAGTAATATTTCTGATCCGCCCCTGATCGGCCATTTTCATTCCTTTGATAGTCTATGTGCGGGTGATTGTTCGCCAAGGCAAGAGAGAAACAAACGATTAATGCAATCGTTTGTTGCATTATAAAGTCCATGCAGTAGCATTAATGATGAGAGAGGCAGGCAAGCTGCCACTGGGAGAGGTAAAATGTCAGACGTAATAACCAAGCCGCATCTGTCATTGTCCAAAATATTACAGATGAATCTCGGTTTCCTAGGGCTACAATTCAGCTTCGGATTGCAGCAGGGCAATATGGCACCGATCTATTCCTATCTTGGTGCCGAGGAGGCCGCGCTGCCAATTTTGCAACTTGCGGGGCCGCTGACCGGGCTGATCGTGCAGCCGATTATCGGCGCAATGAGCGACCGGACAAATTCAAAATGGGGGCGGCGGACGCCCTATTTCATTATCGGTGCGATTATGTGCTCGTTAGGGCTGCTCATCATGCCGCTGTCGCAAAGCATATTGATGGCGGCAAGCCTGTTGTGGCTCCTCGACGCGGGCAACAACATCACTATGGAGCCTTACCGTGCGTATGTTAGCGACCGGCTAAACGAAGACCAGCATGGAGTCGGCTTCCTGACGCAAAGCGCGTTTACCGGATTGGCGCAGTGTCTTGCGCTTGGCACACCAGCGCTGCTTGTCGGCCTATTTGGTATTAACAAGGATGCGATTGGCACCAATAATATTCCGGATACGGTCTATATTGTCTTTACAATTGGCGCAGTGCTGTCGCTCTCGACGATATTATGGTCGGTCATTCGTGTGCCGGAACTCCCGCTAACCGAAACCCAAAAAGCCGAGATCGCGGCACAACCCAAGACGGCAGCGGCGACCTTCAAGGAAATTTGGGATGCGATCCGCGAAATGCCGACACCGATGCGCAAGCTTGGCGTTATGATGCTGTTCCAATGGTATGCGATGGGGATTTACTGGACCTATGTGACCTATTCGATTGCCCGGTCGGTCTATAATACCAACGAGCCGGTTAGCGACGGCTTCCGGAGCGCGGTGCTGACCAATGGCACGATGGCAGCATTTTACAACGCGGTGGCGTTCGTGGCCGCTTTGGTAATGATGCCGCTTATCCGCAAGATGGGGCCGCGTAAGGTTCACGCGGCTGCATTGGTTGCAGGCGGCATCGGAATGCTGCTTATCCCGCAAATGACCGAGGTGTCGTTGCTGTTTCCCGCCGCGATTGGCGTTGGCATTTGTTGGGGCAGCATCATGGGCACGCCATATGTCATGCTGGCCAGCTGCATTCCGCCGCGACGCACCGGTGTTTATATGGGGATTTTCAACATGATGATTGTTATCCCCATGCTGCTCAATGCGGCGACCTTCCCGTTTTATTATGAGCCCTGGTTGGGCGGCGATGCGCGCAATGCGCTGATGCTTGCAGGTGTGCTACTGGTCTGCGCCGCGATTGCAGTGATGCGGGTGCGCGACGACGAGTTGGGAACGGCTTGATTAGTGACCTTATTGCAACAGAAATGATTGTTACGCAGTTTTATGCAAAGGTTTGCGGAAAAAATCTTGCAAACGATTTCCAAAGATCTATCACGGCTGACGGAAGTGCGAAGAACGCGCTCGTTTTAGAATTCATAAGGGAGGATGTTATGAAGGTATCCCAGTTTAAAGGCCATGTATCGGCGATTGCGCTCAGCGTTGCATTTGCAGCGGCCGTTCCGGCTTATGCGCAGGAAGCAGATACGTCTGCCGAGGACGAGGTTTCCAGTCTCGACGAGATCGTCGTAACGGGTGTGATTTCGGCGGCTGGTAAAAACAAGATTGACACGTCAATTTCTGTTTCATCGTTGGGTTCTGAAGCAATAGCCGATGCGAATCCGACCAACCTTGCTGAAGTGTTCCGTCAATTGCCTGGCATTCGCTCGGAAAGCTCATCGGGCGGTGGTAACTCGAACATCAACGTTCGCGGCATTCCTATTTCAACCGGTGGCGCGAAGTTCCTCTCATTGCAAGAAGATGGTCTTCCTATCCTCTTGTTCGGCGATCATCTTTTTGCGCCCGCGGATGGCTTTTATAAATCGGATGCAACGCTTGCGCGGGTAGAGTCTGTTCGCGGTGGTACCGCCTCAACGCTCACAACCAACGGCCCGGGCGGTATCATCAACCTGATCGGCAAAACCGGCAAAGAAGGCGGCGGTTCGGTTGCTTTCGGAATTGGTATTGATCACAAAGATTACCGCGTCGATGCCGAATATGGTGCTCGCTTGGCGGATGATCTGTATTTCCACGTTGGTGGCCATTACCAACAAGGCGGCGACTATCGCGATTCTGGATATAGCCCTGTTTCGGGCGGCCAGGTTCGCCTGAGCCTGACCAAAGAATTTGACGCTGGCTATGTGCGTTTGACCGGCAAAATCATCGACAAAAAAGAACAAGCTTACTTCCCGCAACTCGTTTCGCGCACAGGCAATGCAACAAGTGGCGTTGTTGGCACTCGCTTGGGCAATTTCAGCGCAGCCAATCACAGCCTTTACAGCAACCTGACGCGCAACGGCCTTGCCGTTAACGGTCGTAACCAGCTTGAACCCTATGACCTTGCCGATGGCTTGGATCATAAGGTGAAATCGATCGGTTTTGAAACGAACTTTGATTTGGGCAGCGGCCTTAATCTGTCGACCAAAACCCGCTATCAAGACATTTCGGGCAAATTTCATGGCCTGTTTACGTATGGCGCTCTGAATGCAGCATCGCTTGCGGGTGCGACTTATTTC
>JANMPK010000235.1:0-1876 GCA_031369825.1 Sphingomonadales bacterium | reverse complement strand
CTGATCCTTGAAGCCACCGGCTATATGACGCGTGCGGCGTTCGTGATGGACCGGATGATGGCCAGCGTTGGCCTGTCGGGCCATAGCTTCATCCCATTGCTGTCGTCCTTCGCCTGCGCGATCCCTGGCATCATGGCGACACGGACGATCATGGACCAGAAGGACCGGCTGACCACGATCCTGATCGCACCGTTAATGACCTGTTCGGCGCGACTGCCGGTATACACAGTGATCATCGGCGCCTTCATTCCTGCCCGTTCGATAGGGCCTGGTATCGGGTTGCAAGGCACTGTGCTGTTCGCGCTTTATATCGCGGGCATCGTCGGCGCGATGGTCGCGGCACTCTTCCTCCGCCGAACTGTCGCCAAGGGCAGCAACAGCAGCTTCCTCATCGAAATGCCGCGTTACCAACTGCCGTTGATCCGTGATATCGCTATCGGCTTGTGGCAGCGCGCATGGGTATTTCTGCGCCGTGCAGGCACAATCATCTTCGCCTCAACGATCATATTATGGGTGCTGTTAAGCTTCCCCAAGGTTCCCATTGGCAGTGAGATGACGCAAAGCGAATATTCGGTTGCGGGCCGTATTGCTTCGGGCCTTGCGGTGGTGACCGAACCGATTGGCTTCAACGAGAAAATTGCGCTGGCGCTGATCCCGGCAATGGCGGCGCGTGAAGTCGCGGTTGCCGCGCTTGCAACCGCTTATTCGGTCGATGCCGGTGATGACGATGCAACAGCGATGGCACTGGGTGACCGGCTCGCGGGTCAATGGTCGCTGGCGACGGCGCTGGCGTTTCTGGCTTGGTTCGTCTTCGCACCGCAATGTATATCCACCATTGCGGTTGCCAAGCGCGAAACAAACGGCTGGAAATGGCCGATATTCATGGTCACATATCTTTTTGCGCTGGCTTATGTCGCGGCGGGCATAACCTATTGGACAGCGCGGTCCTTCGGCTTATAGCAAAGCCAGCATTTCAATAAAATTAGAGGGCAGAGATATGGCGGGTAGCGTCAATAAAGTAATCATCGTCGGCAATCTGGGCGCAGACCCCGAGGTCAAGTCGTTCCAGAATGGTGGACGCATCTGCAACTTGCGGATCGCAACGTCGGAAGACTGGAAAGACAAGAATACCGGTGAGAAAAAAGAACGCACCGAATGGCACACCGTCGTGCTCAACTCCGACGGTTTGGTCGGTGTCGCCGAACGCTTCCTGCGTAAAGGCAGCAAAGTCTATATTGAAGGCAGCCTGCGCACGCGCAAATGGCAGGATGGCTCGGGCAATGACCGCTATTCAACGGTAAACTCGTCATGCTCGACGGCGCTAAAGGCGGTTCGGGCGGCGGTGGCGGTTCCAGCGAAGGTTGGAGCAGCGGTGGTTCGTCGGGTGGCGGTGCACAGCCAAGCGGCGGGCAGTCGGGCAGCAACTGGCAAGGCGGCTCTGCCGGCTTTGGCGGTGGCGATTTCGACAATGATCTGGACGACGACGTCCCGTTTTGATCGACGCATGAAGGTAACCGAATGACCGCCAATACCGAATAGGGACCATGATGAAAAAAGCACTTTTGGTCCTGATATTGGTCGGCGCGATTGCGGCTTATTTTCTGTTCGATCTGGGCCAATATCTCAGCCTTGAAAGCTTCAAAGCGCGGCAGGCAGAAATTGTTGCCGCGAAAGATGCTAACCCGCTGCTTTATGTGGCGGGATTTTTCTTGCTCTATGTCGCGGTAACCGGGCTTTCGATTCCGGGTGCAGCGATCATGAGTCTGGTTGCGGGCGCGCTGTTCGGACTGGTGTTGGGAACGGTAATAGTCTCCTTTGCCTCGACCATCGGCGCGACCCTGGCGTTTCTAAGCTCGCGCTATCTGCTGCGCGATTG
>JANMPK010000170.1:0-3777 GCA_031369825.1 Sphingomonadales bacterium | reverse complement strand
AACGCTGGGGCAGGAATTTTCCGGTTACGCGGCGCAGCTTCGCACCAATGATGTGCGTTTAACTATGGCAGGCACAGATCTCTATTACCTTGCTCAAGGCGGGACCGCGGTCGGCACGGGCCTCAATGCGCCGGTCGGATTTGGTGAAGACTTTGCGGTCGCGATCAGCGAAATTATAGGATCTGAGTTTCAAACTGCACGCAACAAGTTCGAAGCACTGGCGAGCAATGACTCCTTGGTAGAATTTTCTGGGCTTCTCAATACCCTAGCCGTCAGCCTCAATAAAATCGCCAACGACATCCGCCTATTGGGCTCGGGCCCGCGCTCGGGCCTCGGCGAACTTCTCCTCCCCGAAAACGAACCCGGCAGCTCGATCATGCCCGGCAAGGTCAACCCGACGCAATGCGAAATGCTGACGATGGTGGCAGCGCAAGTGATTGGCAATCATCAGGCGGTGACTGTTGGCGGGATGCAGGGGCATCTCGAACTCAACGTGTTCAAGCCGCTGATCGGCGCCAATGTGCTTCGTTCTATCGAGTTGCTCAGCATCGGCATGGAGAGTTTTGCGACCCGCTGTGTCGCTGGTCTCGAACCAAACCGCGCGCGGATATCCGAATTGCTGGAGCGATCGTTAATGCTGGTTACCGCCCTCGCGCCGGTTATCGGCTACGACAATGCAGCAAAAATCGCCAAACATGCGCATGCCAATGGAACGACATTGCGCGAAGCCGCGTTAGAGCTTGGACTGGTTGACGAAGCGACATTCGATACCCATGTCAGAGCAGAGAATATGGTTTAGTTCTCCTTCGCCGTCACCCTGAACTCGTTTCAGGGTCTTAATTTCTACCGGCGAGGGAAAAGTAAGATCCTGAAACGAGTTCAGGATGACAATGTTTGGGAGTTTTCGTTATGTTAAAATCTATTGCAGGGGCGGTTGTCGGCGAAGTCATCGGGCGCAAGCGCGGCAATGGATTGCTGGGCGCAGGCATCGGCCTTGTCGCCACACGCATCGCTACGCGTTCGATACCCGGATTGCTTCTGATTGGCGGCGCGATTGTTGCCAAAACGCTGTATGACAAGAATAAAGATCGCAAAGGCTAACTCTTCTGAACGACAACGCTCTTGGCTAGCGTCTTGAAACGCACGTCATCATCCTGCCGGACGCTTATCGTCACGTGACCGGATTTGGCAATATTGCGGTCTTCCACAATCCCCGATTTGCCCTTGTGCCGTCCGGCGGTAACGATGCACCGATCGCCATTGTTCACGTCCATTTCTGCTTCCTTCATTTCCCCGTCAGCCAATAACCAGTCCCTGCCGACTGCCACTCCTTCACACTCTCGATGGGCGCGACCAGCATCAGCACGTTGAGCGCCAGATTGTCGCGGATCATATAAGCGGTGAAGACTTCGAAAAATAACGCTATGGCCACCGTCACCTTCCACGGCAACCGCGAAGCCATGAAAAACCCGAGGATCATCCAAACCAGATCGAACACGCTGTTGATGATGCTGTCGCCGGCATAGCCATAGGAAATCGTCACTTCGCGGTAACGGTCGATGATGATCGGCGAGTTTTCCAATATCTCCCACGCACCCTCGACCAAAATCGCTGCGCATAACGCCAGCCCCAGCGGCCATTTCTTAAGCAGCAACCGGCCCAGCCCGAAGAAGATGAAGCCGTGGATGATGTGGCTCATCGTATACCAGTCGCTGATATGCTGGCTATTTTCGCTAGATTGCACGACGCCGTGCCACAGCTTTATTGTGCCACAAGCACAGATTGGCGGGCGGTCCATCAAGAACAGGATGGCGATAAAGGCCAAGGACAACAGCAGCGCAATGAGTGCGCTAAACTTGCTTACGCGCAGTGGCCAATCCATAAATTTGCTTCCCCCAAAACCCTTGACGGCAATGCCCCCTTTCGCGCAGTAGCGGCTATGGCCGACCGGAACAACGAAAAGCACGAATTAGAACGCAGGGGGCTTCTCTTTGTTCTCTCCTCGCCATCCGGCGCGGGCAAATCCACCCTGTCGCGGATGTTGCTTGAGGCCGATGATAATATTTCACTTTCGGTATCCTACACCACCCGCCCGCCACGTCCCGGCGAAGTTGACGGCGTGCATTATCATTTCACCGACGTTGCAACCTTCAAACAGATGGCCGCCGACGACGCGTTTCTGGAATGGGCGCATGTTTTTGGCCACCGCTATGGTACGCCGAAAGCCCCGGTTGAGGCCGCATTGGCCGATGGTTGCGACGTGTTGTTCGACATTGACTGGCAAGGCGCACAGCAACTCTATCAAGAAGCTGGCCCCGACGTCGTGCGCGTGTTCATCCTGCCGCCCTCCATCGAAGAACTCGAACGCCGCCTGCACACCCGCGCTACCGACAGCGACGATGTGATTACCGACCGGATGAGCCGCGCAAAGGCGGAAATCGGCCACTGGGACGGGTATGACTATGTCCTGATCAACGACGACGTCGATGCGTGTTTTGAGAAGGTCAGTCAGATATTGACCGCTGAACGCATGAAACGGCGGCGGCAAAAGGGGCTGATAGGCTTTGTCCGCGATCTGGCGGCGACTTAAGCCAGCTTTAAATCCTGGATAATCGCAGGAATTTTTTCCTTAAACGCGAAAAATCCTTTGCGGGCATGCGGCCAGCAAAAGTCATCCCATGGGCGTCGGGCAAAATACAGTTGGACCCCCAAAGCGGCCAAGTCTTGTGCAAGTTGTTCCAGTTTCGGCGCAACAAAGCCAACCGGCGCTTCTGCCGTTACTATGTTAGTAACGCCGCAATCCTTTGCCCAGTTGGCTAAGTCCTGAGCATTCCAGCCTTCTATGGATTTTGCAGCAACATCCAAATGCGCGGAAAGCTCGTTTGCAGTATTTTGCAAGGCTGTTCGTTTAAACTCAGTGACATTCGCTGCGTATGACTGAACCGGATCAATGGTTGCCAAGCCCGCTATCTCGACACCCGCCGGCACTATATCAAGCGGATACATATCCTCCTCCGTCACTAACAGCACATATCTTCCGCTTGGTGGAGGCTGAATGGGCGTGATAGCGACTGGATTGGGGTGATCCATAGCCATAAGCGGCTCGGCGTGCTGCGCAATCTCTGGCCGCTCGAAACGACCAGCGGTGTAACGCTGTATGTTGTCGGCGCTTGCAACATAATGCTTGCCGATGGTCTGCAATCCAGCGACCCAGCGCCACGACAATGTGTTCGACGCGGGGTCGCCGTCGAGCAGATGCTGCAGGAAGAAATCTGCCCCTAATTGCCACGGCAAACGCAAAGTGAAAATCCAGATGCTGGCAAACCACATGCGGGCGTGGTTGTGCAGATAACCGGTGGTGCGCAACTCGCGCGCCCAATGGTCAAAACATTCGATGCCTGTTTCGCCGTCACAGGCAGTGGCCAGCCCGTAAATCTTGCGCGATTTTTGATGCTCTAACTCAGCCAGATAATGCTGCCAAACTGCAGGACGTTGTTGCAGCCAGCCTTTCCAATAGGTCCGCCAGAAAACCTCCTGGATGAACTTTTCTGCAGTGGCGGGACTGTGCGTCTTTAGCACGGCGGCCACAACTTCCTGCTCTGAAATCATACGGTGGCGGATATAGTGCGACAGCACCGAAATATTGTCGCGCCGCTCTGGTCCGTAATCGAAATTGCGTTGCTCGGCATAATGACGCCCGGCGCGCGGCACAAAATGGTCTAGCGCGGCGAGCGCTGCAGCGCGGGTTGGTTGGAACGCGGTCAAGGCAGTGCCACT
>JANMPK010000216.1:0-3964 GCA_031369825.1 Sphingomonadales bacterium | reverse complement strand
CGCCGCGAGTTTATGACTGCGCCGGTCGCCGCGTCCAGTATCGAAAGCTCTAGGGTGCCTGATTTTTCTGTTGCGGCCACCGCAATCCGGGTGCCGCTGTCGGACACTGTCAGTGCAGTAATCACAGCCCCTTTTTGCAGTTTGAATTTGCCAACCGGTGCCCATGTGCCGTTGTCGAGATTATAGCGTGCCAGCCCGAAGTCCTTGCCCGCGTTGATCCGGCAATTGGCAAGCCCTGCACCCAACAGATCGCCATCGGGAAAGGGGGTCATGTAACAACGCGGTTCAACCATAATCATGGCCTCGCCGCTGTCGGTATCAATAATTACACCCTGTGGCGGCGGCCCCTGCAAATTGGTTTCGGTGCCCGCAGGACGGCTTGATATCTGCGTTGCCAGCAACAACCCCTCATCCATCCATTGGACTTGTGAATAATCACCGATGAGTGTGACCGGCGGCCAATATTGCCCGGTCTGCATATTGAACAGGTCGATCGCGGATTGCGTCACATTGTCGTCGACACCCACCTGCAATTCGCTTTGCACCATCGCCAGCAATGCGCCACCGGGCGCAAGCGTCGCGTCCAGAAAACGTAATGGGCGGTTGGCGGTCAGCACCCGGGGCTCCTTCCCGGCCTCGGTGATGACCATGCCGTCGGGGTGGCGCTCCAATATCCGCTTGCCGTCGTGCGAAGCGGGCAGCGGCGGCAGCAAAGCCAAAGCCGCTTCAATCTCCATACCGCCGGTCTTTTCATAAAGCGTCTCTAACGCCGCCTGCGACTTGCCCACTTCTGCCATAAATTCGCTGTCCCGCGTCACGGCGTTGGCCTCGATCACTGTCGATGCCTGCCTCGACAGATCGACGCCAGTGCCGCCTCTGCGCCGTTTGACGACAGACCGGGGCACCGTAATCTGGCGCAATTGCAGATCAACGATATAATGCAGATTGCGGATTTCGACTTCCTGCTGTCCGCTCGGCAAATATCCCGCTTCGCCGTCAATCGTCGCGGTCAAGCCGTCGGGTGCAACGACAATCTGCAATAAGCGCCTGCTCGATATCGCCGAACCCAGATTATCGCTGGGCAGGATAAGCCGGTCGATTATGATCCCGCTTTCGGCATCCCAGATAATCACGCTGCGCGCCGTGCTGTTGGCGGTCAGGATATAGCGGTCATCTTGTGTCCATGCGGCAACCTCAACGCCGCCATAAGGCAGCGTTTGCAGAATGATTTTAGGGTTTATCGGTGCTTCTGGTTCAGCCCCTATAATATCTTGGGCGGGCGCAAGCTGGGGCAGTGCCGCAAACAGCAGGATTACAAGATATCTGGCAAGGCCCCTAAATCCCCGCATCGAGCATCAGTCCGGTCATATTGTAGACCCCTCAATCGGCATGTAAAATCGCAGAATAGGGGGTAACAGTCAAGGTGCGGGAGGCAGGTTCATCCCACCGTCGCAATAGGGTCCAGACCAAAGCCTATTGCTGTGTCACCTTCTTCGCCTGCCGCCGGTTCTTGGCTACCCCCAAGCGTTCGAGCGGATTGACCAAGGCTTCGTAGCGGCCGAACAGATGTTCGACGCGGTCGCGGTCGCTGGCGAAGGGGGCGGCGCGGTAGAGTCGGTCGACGGCGGTATCGAGCGCGGCATGGGCTTTGCGCAAATTGGGCGGCATAGTGTCGGGGTCGTACAGGTCGGCAAGGCTTGAGGTCGGATGCGCGGCACGGGCGTCGAGCACGGCTTGGGCGAGCGTTTCGATTTTGGCGCGCTCCGGTGAAGGCCGACCATCCTGAGCCTGTCGAAGGACGGGCCATGGGAAGGTGTTGTAGACCATTCCCGGAGAATACTGAAAATCGCTTTTTAGTCGTCCACCTATATGACGAAGCCACTCCATGTGCATTCGACTGGTCAGTATACCAAAATGCCAAAGCGTCGCCTCTTGGACGATTAACAGCTTATTGCTAGGAATTGTTGGCGGCGTGATCCAGCCAATTGGAGCATAGGTCCGTCGCTCAGAACTTACTTCTGGAATGGCCAGAAACGGTCGTTCAGGAATTGTCGATACTTCGAATGCGGCAGGGTAATCTGCCAGCACGCGAGTCTTTGATTTCTTGCTTGCTGCTCTAAACTCGCGAACCAGGCGTATTCTTTTCTGCACTTCGGGTAGCGCACGAATTTTATCAGGGGACACCGTCGACAAAGAGAATATCCACCGCTCTTCTCCACGGATGAACTCTTGAGCTCCAATAAATGGAACCATCAAGTCAGCGGCCTTTGGCTCCGTTTCGAGGAAGTGCTGACGTTCGAAATAGTCGAATATCAGATGTCCACCATCGACTGGCTTGCTGCCCATGCGCATGGGCGTCGCATCGTTGAGCGGCGCATTTGCAGTCTTCACCATTAAATGCCGGTTCGCCACACCCCTGGCATCGAACAAATATGCCGTCAGCGCGCTATGGGTGCTTTCCACCGGATCGCCCTTGATATCGGGGTAGCTGAACAGCCTTTTTTCATCGGGTTCATTGTTGCGGTGGGTCAGGCCGATGATGACGACATGGACATGCGCCTTGCCCCGCGCCTCGCTGCCCCAGCTGAACGTGCGGTGCGCGAAGAAGATTTCCAGATGCAGGCGGTCGAACAATATCGGCCATAATTGCGCGACCTGTTCGCCCTGGGTGATGGAGTTGGTCGAGACGAAGGCGATGCGGATTCGCTTATTCCCCCTCTCCCCTTGCGGGAGAGGGTGGCCCGAAGGGTCGGGTGCGGGGTTGCGGCGCGTCTGGGCCGCAGTATTTTCTGCGCCGGCAGAGGCCCCCTCTCCGCTGCGACTAAACTCCTTCGTCGTTAAGTCTCGCTCCTCTCCCGCAAGGGGAGAGGGGGAGTTTGCCATATACTGCCCGGCCTTGATAAACCACGCCGCCACATAATCGAGTGACCCTGCCTTGCCCGATGGCGCATTGATAACCCGCGCCATCTGTTCGCGCTGCAACGGCGACTGATAGCTCTGCCCAATAAAGGGCGGATTGCCCATGATGTAATGGCATTTTTGCGGAGCGAGCAAATCGGCCCAATCGACCTCCAACGCATCGCCGTGGATGATCTTTGCCGACTGCTTAAGCGGTATGCGCGCGAAAGACTGTCCGAAGGCAAGGCTCAATTCGTTATTGGCAATATGGTCGGTCATCCACATCGCCACCTCGGCAATGCGCGCCGGGAATTCTTCATATTCGATGCCGTAAAACTGATCGACATTGACCAGGCTAAACGCAGCAATGTCCATCACCCGTTGGCCGTCCCACAATTCGTGCAACACGGCGAGTTCAAGGCTGCGCAGTTCGCGATACGCAATCACCAAGAAATTGCCGCACCCGCAGGCCGGGTCCATAAACGTAAGACGCGACAGCTTGTGCTGGAATTCGCGCAGTAACGGGTCACGTCCGGTTTTGCGCGCCATGATTCTAGCGAACTCGACCTTCAATTCATCAAGGAACAACGGCCCGATGACTTTCAGGATATTCGCCTCGGTCGTGTAATGCGCGCCCTTTGCCCGGCGTTCTTTGGCGTCCATCACCGACTGGAACAATGAACCGAATATCGCGGGGGAAACCTTGCCCCAATCAAAGCGCGCGGCATCGAGCAGCATCTCGCGGGTCTTCTTGTCGAACACCGGCGTTTTGATATGACCGGCAAACAACGCGCCGTTGACATAGGGAAAGGCGTTGAGCTCGCCCGAAAGCCCCTTTTGCCGATTGGCTTCATCGGTGTTCAGCACATCGAACAGCTCAATCAACATTCGCCCGGTATCGCTGCCGTCTTCCTTGGTATCGGCCTCGATCAATTGCAGGAAGATGTCTTTGGGTTCGAATATACCGGTGTCATCGGCGAACAGGCAGAACAGCAGCCGCACGAGCAATTGTTCGAGATCATGGCCGGTATAGTTAGCATCCTCCAGCGCGTCGTGCAGCCTGCCC
>JANMPK010000088.1:0-2805 GCA_031369825.1 Sphingomonadales bacterium | reverse complement strand
TAATAAAGCAGCATCCGGTCGCTGGTGCCTGCTGCCTTGGCCAGCGGCCGCAGACTCGACGCCGACAACCCGTGCGCCAGCACATGGTCGGCGAGGCGTTCGATGATTTCGGATCGGCGGGTGTCGGGTTTGGTCACGTCGGCTGCAATCTCCGTTCGGGCGGGTTACAGGTCTAGCCCGCCTTGTGCCGCAGGTTGATGCGACGTGCGCATTTCGACGCGGGCGGCCTTGCGGTTGACGCTGACGAGCGGGGGCAGTTTGGGGCGGATGTCGCTGAACAATTCGGCGAGCGTATAGGTTTGCAGCGCTGGAAAACGACCAAATTCTGTTTCGATCAGGCCGTGCGAATTGGCTTCGTCGGTCATTCCCTTGGTCGGCAACGTTGCGGTGACGAACAGGCCGAGCTTATGCCCGTCGCGCGCCATCACCCGGCCAATGTCGCGCACCATATTGGGGTTCACATTGCCGCCTGCTTTCACAGAAATCACGCCGGTTTCGGTCACGCCGCCTTCGCCGATATAATAGAAATAGCCGTCAACGCCCTTGTCGCCGCCCTTCTTGCCACCCATCCACGGATAGCCGCCGAGTTTCAGCGTGATCCAGTGCTGGAACTGGTGCGGATCATCAACTGCCAAGCGTTGTGCAGAGGCCAAGTCTTTGGGGCTGCCGATGGTCTCGAACGGCAAGTCATCTCCATAGCCCTCGCGCATCCGCTTTTCGATCAGGCCGATGGCGAGGTGGGTGACGTCAATCCCGATCCAGCGCCGCCCCAGCTTCTGCGCAGCATCCACAGCCGTGCCGCATCCGCAAAACGGATCGAGCACAACATCGCCGGGGTTCGACGAAGCGGCGATAATCCGTTCGAGCAACGCGCGCGGTTTCTGCGTGGGGTAGCCGAGGCGTTCTTGGGCTTGGGAATTGATCGGGAAAATGTCTGTCCAGACGTCGGTAAAGGGGGTGCCTTCTTGCTCGTCCAGATACCTTTTGTATCGAGGCACACTCGTTGGCTTTGACTGGACCACGAGGCCATCGTCATAAGCCTTTTGCATTCGCTGACGAGTCCAACGCCACACGCGAGTAATCCCAAGAAATTCATAGGTAAGATTGGGTCGATTGGCATTTGGATTGATGAGATTGTCGAGTGTGTAGCGACGACCTGTCTCTTCCTCGACATTCGAATAATGGCTTTTGAGATACTTCTCTGAATGCCCACCATATTGTGCATTCCAAACGCTGTCCGATGACTTTCGATAGAATAGGATGACGTCATGGGTTGACGGAAAGCGAGTATGCGCAAGGCCTTTGGCGGTCGTGCGCTGCCAAATCACCTCATTGACGTAATTCTCATTCCCAAACACCGCATCCAGTACCAGCTTCAGATAATGGCTCGCGGTCGGGTCGCAGTGCAGATACAGGCTGCCCGTCGGCTTCAGCACGCGGTGGAGTTCGACCAGCCGCACCGCCATCATCGCCAGATAGGCCATCATCGCGTTTTCGCCGATCGCGGTCTTCATTGCCTGCATCAACACATGCAGCTTGTGATTGCCGCTTGCCGTAATATCCATCAGCGCGCTTGATGCCGTCGGCCCCCACGCCCAGGTATCGTCAAACGCCTCGATGCTCGCATCCGCCCCGGCCCCGGCGGGCGATTTGAACAGGATATTATAGCTCGCGTTCGAATTGAACGGCGGATCGAGATAGATCAGGTCAACCGATTCATCCGCCAAATGTTCGCGCAGGACATCAAGGTTGTCGCCATAGTAGAGCGTGTTGGTCATAACGCTTTGCTAGACGGCTGCTTTGCAAGAGGCTATAAAAAAATCGGGCGTGTGATGACTGTGAATCTTCCTGCAGTCGACCTGGAGTTTTCTCTTGAGTGCATGCGGGATGTGGGAAGCTTCCGCCGCGCCTCAACCCGCCGCATTAGCCTAACAAACCGCCGTAAATCACCGTCTGTTCAGCAAACGCACAGGGCCAAAAGCGTCTTTTCCGCGTTCCCCAACCCCACAGGTAAAGGAGTGAAGAAATGGCCCATTTCCCCAAAAGCGCGATTGCGCTGCTTTCTGCTTCCGGCGCGCTGATGATTGGCGCGACGGCCACGATAGCGTCGGCTCATGCCGGTCCTGAAAGACACAAGCACATTATGACCGCACCGATTGCCGGAAAGTATAACAATTACTGGTACGACTATAAATCCGATGTCGAAGAGGCAGAGAGCGAGTTGCGTTCCGACCTGCGCCGCGCCGACACAGCACAGGATGAACGCGAGGCATGGAGCGAATATCGCCGTGAACTGGCCGATGCGCACAAGGATTATCGCCAGGAGATGATGGAAAAGGGCTATCTGCGTCGTGGCCAGGTTGAGGTTCTTGATTAGGAACACCGTCCACAATTAGTTTGCCGCCGCCGCCGCGCCGATATGGACAGCGGCGGCGGCAATGCCTATCGGCTGGTCATGCCAATCCAGCCCAGCGATTCCATCCTCATTGTTGATTTCGGGTCACAAGTTACCCAGCTCATCGCCCGCCGCGTGCGCGAAGCCGGCGTCTATTCCGAAATCGCCCCGTTCAACACCGCCGCCGAAGCGTTCGCGCGGATGCAGCCCAAGGGTGTCATATTGTCGGGCGGGCCCGCATCGGTGATGACCGAAGGGTCCCCGCGCGCGCCGCAAGTCGTGTTCGACAGCGGCCTGCCGATACTCGCGATTTGCTACGGCCAGCAGACATTGTGCACGCAACTGGGCGGCACCGTCGAGGGCGGCCACGCGGCGGAATTTGGACGGGCAGATGTTGAAATCCTGAAATC
>JANMPK010000087.1:0-5364 GCA_031369825.1 Sphingomonadales bacterium | reverse complement strand
GGCAGGCGAAGTCATCTTGGCGCAAGGCGCAATCGAGCGCCCGCTGGTGTTTGAAGGCAATGACACGCCCGGCGTGATGCTGTCATCGGCGGCTAAGACTTACGCCAATCGCAACCGATTGGCCAACTGCAACGCCGTAGCGATTGGCGTAAGTCTTAGCCGCCGATGACAGCATCACGCCGGGCGTGTCATTGCCTTCAAACACCAGCGGGCGCTCGATTGCGCCTTGCGCAAAAATGACTTCGCCAGCCCTGATCCGCCATAGTTTTTCACGCGGAGTGTCGCCGACTTCAGCTAGATGATCGGTCAGCCGCTGGACTGCGCCAATGAAATTGTCATGATAATATCCGAACGCAGTCGTGCGGGTCAGGATTGTAACATTCGGCGCATCGGTCAGCGCCTTCGCACTGCGATCAAGCCAAGGCCAAAGTGTAGGATCAGCGAGTGCCCCTCCGCCCAGCTCATCCTGCTCATCAATCAGGACGACGCGCTTGTTTGTGGCACTGGCCTCCAGCGCTGCATCAATACCCGCAGGCCCCGCGCCAATGATCAGCAGATCACAGTGGGCATAGGTGGACGCATAAGTGTCAGGGTCTTCCTCAGTCGGCGCATCGCCCAGCCCCGCCAGACGCCGGATGACAGGCTCATACAGCTTATCCCAAAAGGATCTCGGCCACATGAAGGTTTTGTTGTAGAAGCCCGCCGGGAAGAACATCCCCAACCGATCATTGATTGCGCCGAGATCGCGCTTGAGTGAGGGCCAACGGTTCTGGCTGACCGCTTTTAGCCCTTCGTGAACTTCAACACCCGTCGCACGCAGATTGGGCGTGAAACGCCCCGGCCCGCGATCTACCGAAACCAGTGCATTGGGCTCCTCGCTCCCTGCTGCCATCAGTCCGCGCGGGCGGTGATATTTGAACGACCGGCCAAAAAGCATAACCCCATTGGTAAGGAGAGCCGACGCCAGTGTGTCCCCGGCAAAGCCGTGATAGTCTTTTCCATCGAAGCTGAACGTCACGGGGCGGCTGCGATCAATCCGTCCGCCGTTGGGAAGGCGATAGCCGCTCATTGGCGTGGCTCGCCAGATTTGTAGGTAGTTTCAAATTTATCGGTCACGGTATCACGCACTGCGTTGAAAAAGCGTCCGCAGCCGTGCGTGTGCCGCCAGCGTTCATGATGCCGCCCGCGCGGATTGGCCCGGACGAACAGATAAGCCTCCCACTGCGCGTCGGTTTGGGAGGAAGGATCAGCGGGCCGCGCGACATGGGCTTGCCCGGCATTAGCAAATTCAATCTCGGCGCGTTTTTCATCGCAATATGGGCAGTGAATGAGGATCATGTCAGTGCGCCACTGCTGCTGCTGCCGCTTCATCAATCAAACGGCCGTTGCGAAAGCGATCAAGATTATAGGGTGCGTTGATCGGGTGCGGCTCATCCTTGGCCATTGTATAGGCGAGCAGGTCCGCCGCGCCCGGCGTCGCCTTGAACCCGCCGGTGCCCCAGCCGCAATTGACGTAAAGGCCTTTGATGGGCGTTTTCCCCAATATCGGCGATCGGTCCGGTGTTACATCAACAATCCCGCCCCATGTGCGCAGCATCCGCATCCGGCGGTAAATCGGGAAAATCTCACAAATCGCGGCAAGCGTATGTTCGACAATATGAAGCGCGCCGCGCTGCGAATAGCTGACATATTGGTCGGTGCCAGCGCCGATCACCAGCTCCCCTTTGTCTGACTGGCTCATGTAGGCGTGGACGGTGTTTGACATGACGACGCAGGGGAATGTCGGCTTAACGGGTTCGGATACCAGCGCCTGCAAGGGATAGCTTTCCAGCGGAAAATCCAGCCCTGCCATTTGCATGACAACTGACGTATTGCCCGCTGCGGAAACCCCAACGCGCTTGCTCGCTATCGGGCCGCGCGTGGTGTCAACGCCTTCAATCGAGCCGTCCGCACCGCGCCGGATGCCCGTTACAGCGCAATTCTGGATGATATCGACCCCGAGTGCTGCGGCAGCGCGGGCATAGCCCCATGCGACAGAGTCATGCCGCGCTGTCCCTCCGCGCCGTTGCAGTGCCGCACCCAGCACCGGATGCCGGGCGCGCGGAGAGATGCTAAGTGGTGGGCAGTAAGCTTGGGCTTCTTCTGCGCTCAGCCATTCATTATCGACGCCGTTTAGCCGGTTGGCATGGATATGCCGTTTGAAGCTTTGCACATCATGCACATTATGCGCGAGCATCATCACGCCGCGCTTTGAATACATGATGTTGTAATTCAGTTCCTGACTGAGCCCGTCCCAAAGTTTGACTGCATGATCATAAAGATGCGCGCTTTCATCATAGAGATAGTTGGACCGTATAATCGTGGTGTTTCGCCCAGTGTTGCCTCCGCCAATCCAGCCCTTTTCCAGCACCGCCACATTGGTGATGTCGTATTTCTTCGCCAAATAATAAGCCGCACCCAGCCCGTGCCCTCCGCCGCCGATGATGATGGCATCATAGGTGGGCTTTGGCGGGGCATCGGGCCACTGTTCAGGCCAAGTCTGATGCCCGCCAAGCGCCTTGGCAAACAGGCTGAGCGCACTGAACCGCGTCACGCGTGTGCCTCCACCAAAGGCGCATAGACGATCATCATTGTGCAGCCATTCTGGCTGCCTGCACGGTGCATCGTTCCCGGCATCCGCAGCACGAAATCCCCTGCGCTGTAACTGGCATCATCGTCAAAAAAATCGCCTTCCATCACATAAATTTGCTCTATTTCGACATGTGCATGCAAGACGCCCAAGGGACTGGGTTTGATGTTGAGCAACACCGTGCGGTAGCCCGATGGATCATCGACAAGCGTTCGAATGCGCTCACCGGGACGATCCCCGGCACTCCAGCCTGAGGCCGCGATCTTGATCGATCCACTTTCTGGCAGGCCCGTCATTCTGCGCCCTGCGCGAGCGCGGCCTTTGACGCCTCAACATAGAAAGTCTTGAAATCATCAACCAGTTTCTCTTCAACCGCATAAGGCCCTTGACGGTAGCCGTCAGTTGCAATGCCCTGATGATTGATGCTCGAAAAATGGCAATCCTGACGGTTGGTCGCTCGCCATAAAGCGGCAAGATGATCAGGATCATAATCGACGCCTTCAACCGCATCCTCATGCACCAACCAACTTGTCCGCAGCAGCGTTTTATCGGCAGCCAGCGGCGTGAGCGAAAAGGTGACAACGTGATCGCAGCAGAAATGGTGCCAGCTGTTCGGCTGGGTCCAAACTGACAGGCTCGACGTTTCGGGGGCCGTGAACGGGCCAATCAGCTTTTGGCAGGCGAGCTTACCGTCAATGGAGTGTGTTACGGCGCCATTGGCCAGCGGCAGCCGCGCGATCCGGTGCCACCAACCGTCCGGAAATTCGATCAGGCCGCGGTCAATGCCTAACGCGCGCCACTCTGCGCGCTTAGCGACCAAAGAGCTGTCTTCTGGAGCCTCTTTGCCAAAGCCCGTGGTGCCCAGCACGCTGATCAGTTCAGGATGGCCAACGTCGCAGTGATAGCATTCGCGGTTATTTTCCATCACCAGTTTCCAATTGGCATCCTCAACCAGATTATCCTGCACCGCGACTTTCATATGGTCGAGGTCATAGACGGCAATCTGTTCGGCAATGTCCGCCTTCACTCGGTCAATCGGCGGCGGCGTGTCGCTCATGCAGATGAAGATCAGTCCGCCGACATTTTCCAAAGCAACCGGAGTTAACCCGTGGTCGGCTTTGTCAAAATCCTCCGCCATATTGCGCGCGGCAAGCAAGCCGCCATCAAGGCCGTAAGTCCATTGATGATAGGGGCACATCAGGCGCGGTGCGCAGCCCATTTGGTCATGACAAATTCGCGCGCCCCGGTGGCGGCAACTGTTGTAAAAGGCCCGCACTTGCATGTCGCGCCCGCGGATGATGATGATCGAGTTGTTGGCGAGTTCGAACAGGAAGAAATCCCCCGGCTGCTTCACATGCGCGACGGTGCAAGCATAAAGCCAGACCGATCTCAGCATCACGTGCGCGTCAAACGCGAACGCGTCTTCGCTTACATAAAGCTCGCCCGGCAGCGTGTGCCCTTTACGGTCATTGGCCAGCCACGTGGCGACAGGATCGTGGTGGGACACGCGCCTAGTTTCGCAGCGCATGATTGTCGGGATCGAACGGCGAGTCTTCGATGATCGTCGCTTTGTAGCGCGTGCCCAGGATCGCAATTTCAAACTCTGCGCCTGGTGTCGCCAGATCGGGCCGCACCATCGCCAGCGCGAGGCTCTTGCCCACGCGCCAGCCATAGCCACCCGACGTGGCGCGTCCGACAATCTCATCTCCTTGATAAATCGCTTCGGACCCACGCGCGTCCGCATCTGTCACGCCGTGCACTTCCATCGTTACAAGCTTGTTCGCGTGTCCCTTGTCGCGCCATGTCAGCAAGGCATCACGGCCATGGAAGGTCTGCTTCTTCAGACTGATGAACCGGTCCAACCCGCTTTCAAACGCAGAATATTCAACTGAAAGTTCGCGCGGGATCAGCTTATAGCTCTTTTCAAGCGCCATCAGCGTCATCGCGCGGATGCCAAATGGCTTGATGTCAAACTCCGCCCCGGCCTCCATCAACCGGTCGAAAATATAATTCTGCATTTCAATCGGATGATGGATTTCCCAGCCCAATTCGCCAATGAAATTCACGCGCAATGCATCAACTTGGGCGAGGCCAATGCTCATTTTCTTGCCGGTGAGCCAAGGGAAGGCTTCGCTCGATAAGTCAGTGTCCGTCAGTTTTTTCAGAACATTCCGCGCACGCGGACCAGCGAGCACCAGCACGCCCATCGAAGTCGTCAGCCGTTCAAAGCCGACTGAACCATCGGTTGGCATCGCTTTTTTAAGGCAATCATGATCATGCCGCTCATAAGCCCCAGCCGACACTAGATAATATCGCTGCGGCGCGATTTTGTAGACGGTGAATTCACTGCGGACGCCACCTTTGCTCGTCAGCAAATAGGATAGCGACACGCGGCCAACCTTTTTGGGAACCGCATTGGTCAGCAATTGATCCAGCCAGCTCTCTGCACCCGGTCCGGAAATTTCGCATTTGGCAAAGGCACTCATATCCTGAAGGCCAACATGTTTGGTGACGTGCAGGCATTCATGGCCAACATGTTCAAAATAGTTGGAGCGGCGGAATGACCATTTTTCGCGAATCGGAGCGTTATCACCGGTGACAGGATGGTTATGGTTGAGCAGCACATCAGGCCGGTCAAGATCAGCATCGGTGAGCGCATAGCCAGCGGGCGCAAACCAGTTGGGCCGTTCCCACCCAAACACGCTGCCGAACACTGCGCCCAGTGCCTTCATCCG
>JANMPK010000078.1:0-3383 GCA_031369825.1 Sphingomonadales bacterium | reverse complement strand
GACGGAACCTAATTTGACGGTGGCAATTTTTGGGGCTGTCCCCTAGATGGGGCGCATTCCGAGTCCCGCTACTACTGGATGTGGCCCATGCGTATTGCCATTGCTTCTGACCATGCTGCTCTCGCGCTGAAAACAGCGCTGGTCGAGCATTTGCGCGCTAGCGGCCAAGAAGTGAATGATCTGGGACCGTATGACGATGCTTCGGTCGATTATCCTGATTATGGCTATAAGCTCGCAGCGGCAATTGCCTCGGGCGAAGCGGAGCGCGGCGTCGCGCTTTGCGGCTCAGGCATTGGTATTTCGATTGCAGTCAACCGCAATCCCGCCGCCCGTGCCGCTTTGGTATCAGAGCCCTTGTCAGCCAAACTCGCACGCGAACATAATGATGCCAATATCATCGCGATGGGTGCGCGTTTAACCGGTATCGACATGGCGAAAGCTTGCGTCGATGCGTTTCTTTCCACCGAATTTGCGGGCGACCGCCATACCGCCCGCGTCAACAAACTCTCCAACCCGATAGCCTCCAAGGAACCCGCATGAGCAGCCAGCCCGCAAACGACCTCTCAGATGTACAGCCCGACGGCTTCTTCACCCGCAATTTGGCTGAGGCTGATCCAGCTGTGTTTGCCGGTGTTCAACACGAACTAAACCGGGAAAAGCACCAGATCGAGTTGATCGCGTCCGAGAATATAGTTTCGAAGGCGGTGCTGGAAGCACAAGGCTCCGTCTTCACCAACAAATATGCCGAAGGCTATCCCGGTAAGCGCTACTATCAGGGCTGCGCACCATCGGATGAAGTAGAGACGCTGGCCATCGACCGTGCCAAGCAACTCTTTAATGCAAGCTTTGCCAATGTGCAGCCGCATTCCGGTGCGCAGGCAAACGGCGCGGTGATGCTGGCGCTGGCCAAACCTGGCGACACCATATTGGGCATGAGCCTTGATGCAGGTGGCCACCTAACCCACGGCGCAAAGGCCGCGATGTCGGGCAAATGGTTCAACGCGGTGCAATATGGCGTGCACCCTGAAACGCATTTAATTGATTTTGATGAAGTCGAACGGTTGGCAAAAGAACACCGCCCGACAATGATTATTGCAGGCGGCTCCGCCTATCCACGCATCATCGACTTTGCCAAATTCCGTGCGATTGCCGATGAAGTGGGCGCAACCTTCTTCGTTGATATGGCGCATTTTGCAGGGCTTGTTGCAGGCGGCGTCCATCCCAGCCCGCTGCCGCACGCCCATGTTGTGACCAACACCACGCACAAAACTCTGCGTGGTCCCCGCGGCGGCATGATCATGACCAATGACGAGGCTGTGGCGAAGAAGATCAACTCTGCGGTCTTCCCCGGACTGCAAGGCGGTCCTTTGATGCACGTGATTGCGGCAAAGGCAGTCGCCTTTGGCGAGGCGCTACGTCCCGATTTCAAAACCTATGCTGCTGCGACAGTCGAGAATGCCAAGGTTTTGGCTGCTACGCTCAATGAGCGCGGCGCAAACTTGGTATCGGGCGGCACCGATACGCATTTGGCACTGGTCGATCTCACCCCGCTTGGTGTTACTGGCCGCGATGCTGATGAGGCGCTCGAACGTGCTGCCATAACCTGCAACAAGAACGGCATACCCAACGATCCTTTGCCGCCGGTCAAGACCAGCGGCATTCGCGTCGGTTCGCCAGCTGGCACCACACGAGGCTTTGGCCCGGCTGAATTCCGCGAAATCGGCCATATGATTGCCGACGTGCTAGAAGGCCTGCGCCAAAAAGGTGAGCACGGCGACCAAGCCGTCGAAGCCGATGTCAAAACCCGCGTTCGCGCCTTGTGCGAACGCTTCCCCATTTATCCCTCTTGAACTATATAGGTGACTTACCCATCTAATACACGAGAAGGGAAATGACTATGGGATATTGTAACGAATGTAATGCCGAATATGGCGAGGGTGCGAAATTTTGCCCGCAATGCGGTGCTAAAACGCCTGAGCAAGTTGCAGCAGAGAGCTTTCCGAACCAAGCGAAACATTATGTTGGCGAAGCCGCAGATGAGCTGTGGGGCGCAACCAAAGACGCGTTTCACACGGGCAAACATCTCGCCGATCAAGACACCGTTAAAAAAGTTGCCGGTGGTGCCGCGATTGGAGCACTGGCAGCGGTAGTTGCCCCCGTTGGTCTTGCAACCGGCGCGATCATCGGCGCTGGCATTGTCGCCTACCGACATGTGAACAAAAAGAAAAATCAGGAAAAATAACGAGATATGCGCTGCCCTTTTTGTGGACATGATGACAGTCAGGTAAAGGACAGCCGTCCAACCGAGGACAACAGCGCAATTCGTCGCCGCCGTCAGTGTGAGGGCTGTGGCGGTCGGTTTACGACCTTTGAACGCATCCAGTTACGTGAGCTGACAGTGATCAAATCCGAAGGCAAACGTGAACCGTTTGAACGCGAGAAGCTGGAGCGCTCATTATCGGTCGCATGCCGCAAGCGCCCGGTTGATGCGTCGCAAATCGAAAAGCTGGCATCAGGCATCCAACGCCAACTCGAAACGTTGGGAGAAAGCGAGATCGATTCCAAGCGCATTGGTGAATTTGTGATGGATGGCTTGAAGACGCTCGACGCGGTCGCCTATATCCGCTTCGCCAGCGTCTATAAGGAATTCACCGAAGCGAAGGATTTTGAAGACTTTGCCGGGAGTGTGGCCGAAGCTGTAAAGCCGTGAGCCAACCGCCAGTTATTGTTCTGGTGCGCCCCCAATTAGGCGAAAATATTGGTAAGGCCGCACGCGCGATGCTCAATTTCGGCCTCACCGAATTGCGTTTAGTTGCACCGCGCGATGGCTGGCCCAATTCCTCCGCTGGCCCTGCCGCAGCAGGGGCAGACGTCGTTTTGGCAAATGCGCAGGTCTTTTCCACACTGGCAGAAGCGATTGCCGATATCCCCAATGTCTATGCCACCACCGTCCGCAAACGAGGTATTGTCAAACCGGTAATCACACCTGCCGACGCCGCGACTGAAATTCACACGCAGCCAAGCCGCAGCGCTATCCTGTTCGGTGCCGAACGGTCAGGTCTGGAAGCAGACGAAGTGGCAGCTGCCCGAACGATCATTACCGTTCCGATAAATCCTGAATTCGGGTCACTCAATCTGGCTCAAGCTGTCATCTTATGCGCCTATGAATGGTCAAAGTTCCAGAACCTGGAAAGCCCGCCAAAAGTTGATATCGATCCCCCTGCCCCCCAGGCCGAACTCGATGGATTGATCGAGCAGATGTTCGAAATGCTTGAACCCAATGGCTATTTCTACCCATCAGACCGTGCACCTGTTACCAAACGGACACTGCGCAATGTGCTGACAGGAGCCGGATGGAGCAGTCAGGAAGTGCGTACGATGCG
>JANMPK010000048.1:0-2392 GCA_031369825.1 Sphingomonadales bacterium | reverse complement strand
GGATAAGCCAGCGCGCCGATCAGCTTGCCGCGCATCTCAGCCTGCCGTTCGAGCAATGCCGCCAGTCGCTCCGTTATAAGCGGCAATGTGCCAGCACCCTCACCCGCCGCGATCATGGCGCGATAGAGTGCGGGGAAGCTTGTGCTTTCGCGGCGCATAGCTTCGGACAGACGTTGGCCTTCGACCACGCCGGCATGCACTTCGGTCAAGATTGTGCGGACATGCGGCTGCTCGCTCTGACGACTGATTGTGCGCAAAGCTTCTTCAAGCGGGCTGACCTGAACCAGTGACGACATTTGGCGGGTGAATAAGGTGAGCTGTTTGGCGTTAAGTTTGGCCCGACGCCGCAACGGCATATTCGCCATCACCGAAGGTGCCGCTGCCGCAGGTTCGACGCTGACAATATACAGCTTCTTCTGCGCCAAAAGCTCGCGCGCGACATCATCATTCGCCGCCGCGATCCGTCCGCGCCGTTCGCGGCCATCAGCGTCAATCGCATGATAGGCGAAGTCAGGCATTTTCGGCGATGTCCTCGCGCCGCGAAATGCGGATCGCCTCTTCGGGTGTGGTATGGCCCGCACGCACCAACTTACGCGCAGCAGCACTTAGATTGGGCTGGTTAAGGAAAGCGTGGCGCGCAAGGATCGCCTCGTCACCGCCATCGTTAATCAAACGCCGGATAGTTTCATCGACGCGCACTGCTTCGAACACACCAATCCGGCCCTGGTAGCCGCTATTCTTGCACGCCGGGCAGCCAACCGCCTGATAGACCACAGTACCACGATCAAAACCGAGCAAAGACGCGACGCTGCCATCGGCTTGCACCGGCTCGCGGCATTCGGGGCACAGCCGCCGCACCAGCCGCTGCGCAATGACCGCGCGCAAAGTGGAGGCCAGCAGGAACGGCTCGACCTTCATATCGCGCATCCGGGTGATCGCGCCAAGCGCGTCATTGGTGTGAACTGTGGTCAGCACCAGATGACCGGTAAGTGCGGCTTGCACCGCAATATCAGCGGTTTCGCGGTCACGGATTTCGCCGACCATGACAACATCGGGGTCTTGCCGTAATATTGCGCGAAGACCAGCGGCGAAGGTCATACCGACCTTGGCATTGACCTGCGTCTGGCCAATACCCTCGACCGCATATTCAACCGGATCTTCCACTGTAAGGATATTGCGGGTGCCATCATTCAAGCGCTTGAGGCCGGCATAAAGCGTCGTCGTCTTACCCGAACCGGTCGGCCCGGTGACCAAGATGATGCCATTGGGTTCGGCAAGCGCGTCGCCCAAGATTTTCAGCGCATCGTCAGACATTCCGAGCAGGTCCAATGAAATTCCGGCATTTTCCTTATCGAGAATACGCATCACTACGCGCTCGCCCGCGCGAGAAGGCAGCGTCGATACGCGCACGTCAACAAGCTTACCGCCAAGCGTTATGCCGATGCGACCATCCTGCGGAATACGGCGCTCGGCAATGTCGAGGCGAGCCATAACCTTGATCCGGCTGACCACCACCGGCGCGACATTGGCGGGAAGACGGAGCCGCTCTTGCAACACACCATCGGTTCGCATCCGCACGACGAGACCGGTTTCATAAGGCTCGATATGAATATCGGAGACGCCCTGCCGAACCGCCTCGGCAATGATGCCGTTGATCAGCCGGATGACCGGCGCGTCGTCGGCGCTGTCGAGCAGATCATCGGCAGTCGGCAGCATGTCAGACAGCAAATCGCTGTCGCTGGTGCCAATCGACCCAGCCATTGCTGCTGCAGATCCGTCCATCGCATAATGGTCCGACAGATAGCGATCAAACGTCGCGTTATCGGCCATTTCGACATCGAACGGCATTGCCAGATAGCGGCGCACTTCGAGCAGCATAAGCGGATCGGCCCCCTCGCGCAGCGCAACCACCATGCGGTTTTCATTCTCGTGGCGCAGCACGACGCCATGCGTTTTAGCGAAACTATAGGGCAAATCGAGCAGCGGCGGGTTCGGGGTGACAATAGCCGCTTCCATCGCCTCAGCAGGCGTTGCATCTGAAAGTTCAGCTTCGCCGCGCCGGATGATCATTGCCCGCCCCCATTTGTTGTGGAGATGTTGCTTGGCGGCACTTCAGCTGGTTGCAAAGGCCCTGTGTTTGTCGGTCGTTCCAACTGGTCTGTGGCGCCGATCAGAACATCGTTCGGACCGACATCAGGTGATGCAGGCGGCACTGTCCCCATATAATCGCGCAGCAATTCGTCGATGCTCGGTTCGATATCGGGATTGCGCGCGAGCTGCATGTCGCGGACATAATCGTAACGGCGCGCCGTCATCCGGTCGCCATCGGCACGGGTACGCAGCACAGTCGGGCGGATGAAAACCATCAAATTGGTTTTGCTCCGGCTGCGGC
>JANMPK010000047.1:0-2915 GCA_031369825.1 Sphingomonadales bacterium | reverse complement strand
TGAATAGCCGGCAATCACAGTGCCCTGGGCAGCGGCAGGTGCGCCGACACCGAATATGCCCGAAGCAGCGACAGGGCCAGCTTCGTTCCACTGCGCTTCACCGTCGGATTGGCGCAGGGCGTAAATCTGGTTGTCTTGCGTCATCACATAAGCATTGCCGTTCGATAAGGTCGGTGATCCGCGCAGCGGCCCTGCAGGCCGCTTTTTCCAGACCAGCGCGCCGGTATCGGCCTGCAATCCGGCAACATCACCGACGCCGTTGGTGGCAAAGACCATAGTTCCGTTAGCGCTTACGCCGCCACCAAAAAGTGATGGTCTGCCGTCGCCTTCGACATCAATCATTGCTGACCAGATTTTTGCACCGCTTGCGGCGTCAAAGGCCGAAACGCGGGCATCGGTATCAATCACATATAACCGCCCATCGCTGATTACAGGAGCTGCCGCTAGCCGTGCGCGCGGTGTCGCGCCCTTCACAGACGCGTTCCATGCGCGTGCCAGATTTTGACCCAATCCGACATGACCCGGCGATTTCGCGGCATTGCCGCCGGGTTGCGGCCAATCAATGTTCGTCGCAGACTCTGGCAGGATAACCGAAACCCCGGCAAGTGCTGGATCGGCCTCGGTATCGCGCTCAGTGCCCAGTATGTCGACGCGGTTGCCGACGGTGGGCGTGTTGTTTTTCTTGCCCGCATCACCGCGCACGTTGTCGAGGACAGCGCATCCGCCAAGCATGCTTGAAGCGGCCAATGCCAGCAGAATTTTAGAGGCTATCTTCACGTATTCACTCTCCCTTGGCAGCTGTAGTCGCTGCTTTAGATGCCGCATTGCGCTTTTCATCAACCTGAACGGCATCGACACCGAGCGCACCTGCCATTTGCTGGGCACGGCTGCGTAAGCTTTGTGGCACACCCTCCTGCTTGGCAATTTGGGCAAAAATAGGACCAGCGAGATTGTCCTTGCCCATTTTCATATAGGCAATAGCGGTCATTTCGCCTGCGCTGCCAAACCATGCGTTGCCCGGTTTGGCCATAGGCTTCAGCCGGTCAATGACCGTTTGTGCCCCAAGCTGATCGAACTCGGCGCTGGTCTGGCGGATGAGTGCCAAATCGCGGAAGGTTTGCGGCAAGCTGCCATCGCCTGCGACCCTGGCGTAAATCGCGATTGCCTTTTTGGTATCGCCATCTTCGGCGAGCAAATTTGCCTCAACCAATTCCGCCATCGCGCGGTATCCGGGCTGATCTGCCTTCGCCAACGTCGCCAGTTTAGCCCGCCCGCCTTTTTCATCACCGGCGCGCAATTTGTCCATCGCATCGACAAATTCTTCGCTCTGGTTGTCAGCGGCGGCCTGTAAGCGGTTCTGGTATATTATCCAGCCGCCAAAGGCCAACAGCCCAGCGACCAGCGCCACCAAAAGCCAGCGGCCATAGCGTGTCCAAAAACTCGTTAAATCACTAGCGCGGACCGCGTCGTCCACTTCGCGCAAGAAAGCTTCGTCGCTGCCAGCACGCTTGTCAGTCGGTGTTAAAGCCAAAAGGGCCTCCGGATTGGGATAGTAAACAGATTGTTGACGCCGTCCTTAGCGGGACTCCGCCCGATAGGCCAGCCCGCTTTATTCGGGCTGATACAGCTGCTCTGCACTAGGGAAAGTGCGGTCACGGACCTGTTCGGCATATTGCCGCACTGATTCCTCGACCAACCCTTGCATCGCGCCAAAACGCTTGACAAATTTCGGCGTCCGTTCGAACAAGCCGAGCATATCTTCGGTGACCAAGACCTGCCCATCGCACTGCGCCGACGCGCCTATACCGATTGTAGGGCAAGCAATTTTGTTGGTGATTTCAATGGCGATGGGTTCCAGCACGCCTTCGATGACCATGGCAAAAGCGCCCGCATCGGACATGGCTACCGCATCTTCGACAATCGATTTGGCTTCTGCGGCGCTTTTGCCGCGCACACCATAGCCGCCCAATATATTCACAGCCTGCGGCGTCAGGCCGACATGAGCCATCACCGGAATGCCGCGCGAGGTCAGAAACTCGACGGTCGGCGCGAGCACCCGGCCACCCTCCATCTTGACCGCCGCAGCGCCGGTTTCTTTTAGCAACCGCGCCGCGTTGGTGAACGCCTGCTCCGGCGTCGCTTCGTAACTGCCAAAAGGCATGTCGACCACCACTGCCGCATGGTAACTGCCGCGCACCACCGCCGCGCCGTGCGCCGCCATCATTTCCATCGTCACCGCAACGGTATGCGGCAGGCCGTAAATCACCTGACCGAGCGAATCGCCAACGAGCAGCATATCGCAATGGGGATCGAGCAGCTGCGCCATGCGGACGGTATAGGCGGTCAGCATGACCAACGGCTCGCCGCCTTTACGCTGCCGAATCCGCGGCACGGTAAGCCGCTTCATCGGCGACGGCGTCGGGTTCGCGCGGCTGGTGGATGTGTCGAAGGTGAGCGTTTGTGGTCGTGTGGACATGGAGCGCGTGCTTAGCGGCTAAATAGCGCTCGCAAAAGCGAGAAGAGCGATAATGTTATTTTTACTTGACTCAATGTTAAAAATATTTAACTTAAAGTGCGAATCAAATAACATTAGAGATTGTATCATGTCGTTCCGCGAGAAAATCCACTGGGTTGCTTTCATCAGCCTAATACTTGGCTTCGGCTGGTATTTCACTTCCTATCCGTGGGCGGTCGCCAATACGCGTGTCGGTATGTTGACTTCGGTCTGGATGCTAATCCAGACCACCATTATTTTCCTTGTGCCGATGGTCGCGGGAACCGCTTGTCTCGCAATTCGCACGCCGAAAGAAGTGCACATCAAAGAGGATGAACGCGAAAAAGTCATCCATCTAAAGGGAACGCACGCCGCCTATTATCCATTAGTTTTGGGGATTTGGGCCAATGTTTTTGCGCTG
>JANMPK010000357.1:0-2167 GCA_031369825.1 Sphingomonadales bacterium | reverse complement strand
ACCAGCTCAGAACGCGGACCAGTTTGCCGTCCAGTACCGTCGTTTCAAGGCTGTCGATGGTCGAGCTAGCAGGATTGTGGTTGTAATCAATGGAAACCAAAGGCTCGTCCGAATATGCCAAAACGCCTTTCAGTGCGCCTTCAGAGGCCGCTTTCAGTAGTGCGTTGACTTCTTCCTTTGTCGTTTCGCGCTTCGGCGTGAAAGTTAGGTCAACAATACTGACGTTTGGTGTCGGCACCCGGATGGCAGAGCCGTCCAGCTTTCCCTTGAGTTCGGGCATAACCTCGCCAACTGCGCGCGCGGCGCCGGTTGTTGTCGGGATCATCGACATCGCGGCAGCACGGGCGCGGCGCATATCATCGTGGATCTGGTCGAGTATTTTCTGGTCGTTGGTGTAGCTGTGGATGGTTGTCATCAGACCGCGCTCGATACCGATTTCGTCGTTCATCACTTTTGCCAGCGGTGCCAAGCAGTTGGTGGTGCAGCTGGCGTTCGAAACAATCAGGTCATCTGACGTCAAGACGCCGTGATTGACCCCAAACACAACTGTTTTATCAACATTTTTACCAGGAGCAGAAATCAATACGCGTTTGGCACCCGCAGCCAAATGCTTCTCCGCGCTCGCCCGGTCGGTGAAGAAACCGGTGCATTCGAGAGCGATATCAACGCCGTTCGCGGCGTGCGGCAGGTTAGCCGGATCGCGTTCTGCGGTAACGTGGATGCGTTTGCCATTGACGATGATGTCATTGCCATCGGCTTCAACGGTCCCCGGAAACGCGCCGTGGACGCTATCACGCTTGAAAAGCAGCGCATTGGCTTTGGCTGGTGCCAGATCGTTGATTGCCACGAGTTCAAGGTCATGGTCATTGCGCTCAAGGATTGCGCGGGCGACGAGGCGGCCGATGCGGCCAAATCCGTTAATTGCTACTTTCACAGTCATGTGGAGCTCCTTGGGGTATCAGCCGAGTGCGGCGAAGATTTTGGGGACAATACTGTCAACGCTGAAGCCGAAATGCTCCATTAGAACTTTGCCGGGCGCCGACGCACCAAAACGGTCAATCCCGATGTGCAGGCTGTTCTCGCCGGTAATGTCCGACCAGCCGAATGTCGTGCCGGCTTCGATGGAAACCCTCAGACCGCCGTCATTTGGCAGAATATCCGCGCGATAGTCAGCGCCCTGCGCCTTGAAACGGGATACGCTGGGCATTGAGATAACATCCGTGCCAACGCCTTTGCTTTCCAGCTGTGCTGCGACTTCGGTCGCCAGCGACACTTCGGAACCGGTGGCAATCAGCACAACTTTACGCGCTGCACTCGCCGAAACAATCCGGTAAGCGCCTTTATCCGACAAGTTCACACCAACCGATGTTCGCAGCATTGCCAAATCCTGACGCGACAAGGCCAGAACCGATGGCCCATCCTTGCGTGACAATGCCAGCTGCCAGCATTCGGCAACTTCAACCGCGTCACAAGGCCGGAAAACCTCAAGATTGGGGATCATACGCAGGCTTTGCAGATGCTCGATGGGCTGGTGCGTCGGTCCGTCTTCGCCCTGCCCGATGCTGTCATGCGTTAGCACATACACGACCCGCGCACCTTGCAGCGCCGAAAGCCGGATTGCAGGGCGGGCATAATCGGAAAAGATCAAGAATGTGCCGCCAAACGGGATGATGCCGCCGTGCAGCGCCATCCCGTTCATTGCCGCAGCCATACCGAATTCGCGGATACCATAATAAATATAGCGCCCAGAATAATCATCTTTATTCAATGGCTTTGTGGCGGTTGTTTTGGTATTATTTGAACCTGTGAGATCGGCCGACCCGCCAAGCATTTCAGGAAAAGCCTCAGTCAAAGGTCCCAAAGCCATCTCCGAAGACTTACGTGTGGCCGCTTTGGGCTTATCCGCCATCAGCTGCGCCATATAGCCTGACATTGCCGATGACGGGTCAATGTCACCATTCATTCTGCGCTCAAATTCATTTTTATTTGAATTATTTGAAAGTGCTTCTTTCCATTTTTTATGAATATGAATGCCGCTCTGTGTCCGCGACAGCCATGCGGCCTTGATATCCTCCGGAATTTCAAAGGGTGCGCTCTTCCAGCCCAATTCTGCGCGTGTTGCGGCCACTTCATCGTCACCCAGTGGCGAGCCGTGAACTTTCGAACT
>JANMPK010000355.1:0-6009 GCA_031369825.1 Sphingomonadales bacterium | reverse complement strand
TGCACGATCGACGGTCATTATCCCGAGGATATTGATGATGTATGGGATAAAGACCCCGATAAAATACTGATCGCTGATCCTGATACCATTTGCGTCGCGCCGGGTTTTAAATCGCCGACTGCCTTTGTCATTGCCGATGCCTATAATGGCGATGGGACTGAGGTTGCGGTGTCTCCGCGCGCGATATTGAAGAAGGTTCTGGCGCTGTATGCGGCCAGGGGCTGGAAGCCAATCATTGCGCCCGAGGTTGAATTCTACCTCGTTTCACAAAATGTCGATCCCGATTTTCCACTGACCCCGCCGACCGGTCAGTCAGGCCGCAGCGAGACCGCGAGCCAGCCTTACGGGTTGGAAGCGATGAATGAATATGAAGATATCATCGACCATATCTATGACGATTGCGAATTGATGGGCCTCGATATCGACACGATGATTCACGAAATGGGCGCGGCGCAGCTGGAGGTGAACTTCATCCACGGCGACCCGTTGAAGCTTGCGGATTCGGTATTTCTTTTCAAACGCGTCGTGCGCAATGTTGCCAAGCAACACGGCGTTTACGCAACCTTCATGGCGAACCCGATGGCAGGTCAGCCGGGCAGCGCGATGCACATCCATCAATCGGTGGTTGATGCCGAAACCGGCAAAAACCTGTTCTCCAATTCCAATGGCAAGGACAGCGCGCTGTTCCGCAGCTATATCGCGGGCCTCGTCAAGTTCATGCCGCAGATATCACCGCTCTGGGCACCCAATGTTAACAGTTTCAGGCGGATGCGGCCCGACAGCGCGGCGCCGATCAACGTCCAATGGGGCGAGGATAACCGCAGCTGCGGCTTCCGCGTGCCGATATCCGACAAAGCCAACCGCCGCGTCGAAAACCGGCTTCCGGGCGCGGATTCGAACCCTTATCTGGCGATGGCTGCATCGTTAGTCTGCGGCTATATCGGCATGGTCGAGCGGATGGTGCCGGCCAAGGCAATCACCGGCAGCGCCTATAACCGCGCGCGCACGTTGCCGCGCACGTTGGAGGCTGCACTTGACCGGTTCTCCTCCTGCAAACAGGTCCGCAACTTGTTGGGTGAGGATTTCTTCGACATATTCTTTGCGGTGAAGGATTATGAGCTGTTCAACTACCAGTCAGTGGTCAGCAGCTGGGAACGTGAGCATTTGTTGCTGAGGGTGTAATGCCCGATCCTTTGAACAACAGTTATTACGCCGCAACCTCCAATGCGTGGGAGACGCAGCCTGCTTTCGATGGCGAGGGTGAATATGACGTAGCAGTCATTGGCGGCGGCTTCACCGGATTGTCGGCGGCGCTCGCCTGTGCGGAAAGGGGGCTGAAGGTTGCGCTGTTCGAAGCCAAGACCATCGGCTTTGGCGCATCGGGCCGCAATGGCGGGCAACTGATTCCCGGCCTGCGCTGGTCTATGCGCGAGATTGACAGTGAGTTTGGGCGCGAACGGGCGCAGGCGATTTTCGATCTGGCCTATGGCGCGGTTGGGCGTGTGAAGAACCGGATTGCCAAGCACGGCATCCAATGCGACCTGAAATCCGGGCATTTGGAGGCAGCGTATAAGGCCGCCCATTTCGATGCGATGCAGAGGGACGCGGAGTTTCTGGCAAAAGAATTTGGCTGGGAAGCTCAGGTTGTCCAGCCGAAGGATATGGGTCAGCATATCGACGGCGGCGGCTATTATGGCGGGGTTTATGATGCCCGTGGCGGGCATTTTCATCCGCTGAACTATGCGCTGGGATTGGCTGGGGCGGCAAAGGCTGGGGGTGTCGAGATTTTCGAGAACGACCAAGCAGACTATTTCACTCACCCGGTTGGACCTAAAGATTATGAGGTGATCGGCCAGCGGGGAACCGTCAATGTCAATCATGTCATTTTGGCAACGGATACGTGGACGAATGATCAGTCCGATGAGCTGGGCCGCTACACAATCCCGATCATGAACTATAACGTCGCAACCGCGCCCTTACCTTATGCCGACCAGCTTTTCCGCAGCGATGCGGCAATTGCCGATAGCCGCTTTGTGCTTAACTATTTCCGCCTGTCTGCCGACAAACGCCTGATCTTTGGCGGGGGGGAGAAATATGTGCAGACGCCACCAGCCGATATTTCAGCGTTTGTGCGCAAACATATGGTTGAAGTATTCCCATCGCTCGCTGAGACGCCCATCGACTATGCCTGGGGCGGCGCAGTAGGTGTAACTATGAACAGACTCCCGCATATCGGACGAAAGGGGAATGTCTTCTACGCCCACGGTTTTTCTGGCCACGGCGCTTTGATAACGACATTGGCGGGAGAGTTGATGGCTGAGGCGGTGGTTGGCACGATGGAGCGGTTTGATGTCTTTGCCAGCCTGCCGCACAGCCGCTTTCCCGGTGGCAAATGGCTGGCAAGGCCGCTCGCGACGCTGGGGCTGCTATATTACGCGATGCGGGACCGGTTGTGATCAGCGTACTCAATCTCACCGTTCGTCCTGAGCCTGTCGAAGGACGAGGCACGATAGATCAGCTGTTTACGTGCTTCGACAAGCTCAGCACGAACGGCAAGGGAAAGATCTCTCATGATATCTGAGGCGGCAATCAACCAATTAGCCGCGCGAGAAACCGAGTGCTTTGTCTCGGCGAACCCGAAGTCCAAAGCACATGCAGATCGCTCAAGCGGCTGGTTTCAGGGTGTTCCGTTCCACTGGATGCTCGACTGGCCTAGCCCTTTTCCGATTGTCGCCGCAAAAGCCGAAAGCGCGACGCTTACCAGCATTGACGGCCAGGTCTTCGACGATTTCTGCCTCGGTGACACCGCCAGCATGTTCGGCCATTCGCCGCCTGCGTTGGCCGCCGCATTGGCCGAGCAAGCGGGGCAAGGGCTTAGCTACATGCTGCCAACCGCTAAAGGTGCGGAACTTGGTGATATGTTGGCCGCGATGTTCGGGTTGCCGCATTGGCAGGTTACGACCACCGCCAGCGAAGCCAATCGCGCTGTTATACGTTGGTGTCGTGGCTTAACTAAGCGTAATAAAATATTGATATTTAACGGTTGCTATCACGGCGCAGTCGATGATGTGTTTGTTGATTTGCGTGGCGGGCATGCTGTGAACAGGCCTAGCTTGATCGGGCAAGTGCAGGATTTACTGCCGACCACGGTCGCCATCGAATTCAACGATGTCGAGGCGCTGGAAGCCGCTTTGCGCGGCGGCGAAATTGCCTGCGTGCTGGCTGAGCCCGTCATGACCAATATCGGTATGGTCCGCGATGCGCCGGGCTATCTGGAGACGCTACGGCGGCTGTGCAGCGAAACCGGTACATTGCTGGTATTCGACGAAACGCACACGATTTCATCGGGCTATGGCGGGCATAGCACCACGCACGGCGCTTCATCGGGTTTTGGACCCGACATCATGGTCGTCGGTAAATCCATCGGTGGCGGCGTTCCTTGTGCGGTTTACGGATTTACTGCCGAAGTGGCCGCCAAGATGGAGGCGCTCAACCATTCGCGCCCGCCGGGGCATAGCGGTATCGGCACAACATTATCGGCAAATGCGCTCTCGATAACCGCGATGCACGCGATGCTGGGGCAGGTGATTACGCGCGGCGCTTATGCGCATATGTTGGCAATGGCCGAACGGCTGGTTACCGGGTTAAATGCGCTAATTGTGACCCACAAAATCGACTGGCATGTCAGCCATGTCGGTGCGCGCGTGGAATTTGTCTGCGCAGCCACACCGCCCACTAATGGCAGCGAGGCGAGGGCGGCGATGGACCATGATCTGGAAGCCGCGATCCATCTTTACCTGACCAATCGCGGCATATTGCTCGCGCCGTTCCACAATATGATGCTGTTAAGCCCGGTGACATATGCCGATCAAGTCGACCGCCTCTTGCACGAATTGTCCAACTGTGTAGGCGAGTTGCAGGAGTTATCTAAATGATCAAACGCGCCAAATCATCTGCAACTGTAGCTGCAAAAAGCGAGGCTGAGGCCTTCTTTGCCGCCAATCCCGGCATTGATTCCATCGAAATGATTTATACTGATTTTGGTGGTGTTCCACGCGGCAAGCGCTTGCGCCAACATGAAGTGTTATCGGTTTATGAGATCGGCCGTTACTTTCCCGGTTCGATTACTGTGGTCGATATCACCGGCCAAGACACCGTTGAAACCGGCCTTGTCTGGGAAGATGGCGATGCCGACCGGTCGATGAAGCCCATTCCCGGAACGCTGGTTAAAACACCGTGGGCAGGCGACAATGCGGCGCAGTTCATGGTCGATTTTTACGAGCTGACCGGTGAACCACACGACCTTGACTCGCGTCATGTGCTGGGGCTTGTTGTGGATCGCTTCGCCGAAATGGGTCTGACGCCAGCGCTGGCGGTTGAGTTGGAATTCTACCTGCTCGACCCGAAACGGGCGCGAGACGGAACGTTTCGGCCCGCGCGGCCTGAATATAGCGGCACCACGCCGCAAATGGTCGAGGTATATGGCTTGCGCGAACTGGACGATTTCCGACCATTTTTCGACGAGCTCTATGAAGCGTGCGATATCCAAGGCTTACCGCTTGAATCCGCAATATCCGAATTCGCACCCGGTCAATGCGAGCTAACCTTGCGCTATAAACCGGATGTGCTGCGCGCCTGTGATGATGCCATAATGTATAAGCGCGTGGTCAAGGCGGTGGCACAGGCGCACGGTTTGGAAGCAACTTTCATGGCCAAGCCTTTCGCCGAGCAAGCGGGTTCGGGTATGCACATCCATGTGTCGATGAACGACGCCGATGGCAAAAATTTATTTGCGTCGGACGACCCTGAAGGAACGCCGATGCTGCGCCATGCCATCGGGGGCATGATTGGCAGCGTGGGGGATTGCTTTGCGTTGTTCGCCCCGCACGCCAATAGCTACCGCCGGTTCAAGGCCAACAGCTATGCCCCTGTCGCGCCGACCTGGGGCGTTAACAATCGTACCGTCAGTTTCCGCATTCCGGCGGGACCGCCCGCCAGCCGCCACGTCGAACACCGCGCCTGCGGGGCTGATGCCAATCCGTATCTGGCGGTCGCCGGCGTATTGGCCGGTATCCATCACGGCATCGTCAATCAGACCGACCCCGGCCCGGCTGTCGTCGGCAACGGCTATGACCGTGACGGATCAGGCGATGACAAGCCGCCAAGCAACTGGTTTGCGGCGGTTGACCGGTTTCACGGTTCGGCATTGATGCGGGATTATCTGGGGGAACGCTTTGTCGATATGTTCACCATCGTCAAACGCGTCGAGCAGGACCGTTATTTCGGTCAGGTGCCGTCAATCGACTATGACTGGTATTTGCGGAACGCTTAGCCCGCTTCGTCGGTAACTACGGGAAAGCGCGCAAGAATATTCTGGTGCACTGCGGCGTTCAACAACGAGTCGAATTCACAACCGACTATCGTGCCATCGTTCCAGACAATTTTCGCTTGAAGTGCCGCTAGCCCCGGCAATGTCAACCAAACCCGGGTGCCCGCCGACATCCCGGTTAATGCTTCACAGGCGACACCGGACAGTGATAAGTCTTTCACAATAACAGAAAATCCGGGCGAGCCCGATGGACGCATTGAAGCCGGAATATGCAGCTTAACGCGCGGCGCACTGCGGTCTTCTTGCGCCGCATCTTCGTAACGAAGGAAGTTTTGGCCCGCAGATTGCGATATGGTCATTATCCAAACTCCAACTGTGAATAATCCGGCATAACCGATCAGGGTGAATGACCCGTTTGCGGGCAGGGTAAAGGCGATATTTACCACGCTGCCCAATATTTATCACACCGCAAAGTGCAGCGCTTGCATTTTGCCTTCTCCCTAGCCATATGCGCCGTGGGAGTCGGATGGACGTGGCACTCGCCAACTTGGTCAGATCCTGACGGAAGCAGCCACAACGAATTCGCTGCGGGTCATTCGGCTCCTATTATTCACAAAACTTAGTTGAGAAGCCTTCGACAATATACGAAGAGCGTCCTATCGTGACTGTGATGCCTGATT
>JANMPK010000354.1:0-5143 GCA_031369825.1 Sphingomonadales bacterium | reverse complement strand
CGGGATCGCAACCGGATTCCTGATTGCCGCATTGCACGACGCCGGGCTGGCGACATTAACACACACGCCCAATCCGATGAAGTTTCTCAACCAGATTTGCGAACGGCCAGCAAATGAGAAACCAGTAATGGTTTTGGTTGTCGGTCACGCCGCGCCAGATGCAACGGTGCCGGTGCACGCGACCATCAAAAAGCCGCTGGAGCAGATTTCCAGCTGGCTTTAAGCGGTGACAGCCGCCAGCAGATTATACGGATCAATCCCGCCCGAACGCATCGCGTCATGTGCGGCGCGATAGGTGACCGGTTCCATTATCCCCAAACGCTTACGCGCGTCGATGAGCGGTTCGCGCAGCAAGGCGGCGATATTCTCATGGACAATATTCATTGCGGCATTGCCGATGCGGTAGCCTTCGTGAACGGCCTTCATAATCGGTGCAGATTTCGCCACGCGGTATTTCAGTTCGAGGCCACCAGCATAAGCGATAAAGCCGACGCCCAGATTGCGGTTCTGCGCATATGTGAATGCCAACACGCATTGTTCGCCCAGCGCATCGCGGCCATAGCCGGTCAAGATATGCAGCATGTCATGTGTGTCGCGCAGACGGTCGCCATAGCGATCAAGCACATCATCATAAGTCGTCCCGGCCTCTTGGAAGCGGGCATATTCGGCTTCGAGCCCGGCTGCGCTTAGGCCTTCGCGCTGCATGAAGTCGACATAGGCGCGACCAACGGTGCCCTGCGGCAGTTGGTTGATACTGTCATGATCATCGAGCAGATCAACAAGGCGCATATTGCTTTCAAGCATATCCTTGCCTTTTGTTGTTTCCCAGAATTTGCGCGCGATTTGCTTGAACTTACGGCCACGAAGCGCTGCGATAATGTGGAATACCTGTTCGGTATCTTCCTTGTCCGCGATTAGTTTGCGGAAATGATGCCACGCCTTGATCGGGCGGAATTCGGTTACCGGACGGTCCGGGTGCGAGAAAGCGAGATTGGTCATAGCTGCGAATCCATACTAGCTGTTTAATCGTCAAATATCTCTTATCTACATTGATGTCAATAAGGAAAAAGATGCACGATAAGAAAACTAGACGCAATTAATGGATTGCTGTATCACTGTAGTAATACAGGGAGATAAATATTGGACGCAATCGAACAATCGGACTTGAACGTCCGCCATATCACACTTGATGCACTGCGCGGTTTTGCTGTGATGGGGATATTGGCGATGAACATTGCCGCCTTCAACATGCCCTTCATGGCCTATTTGAACCCTGCGATTTATGGCGGCGACACCGGTCCGAATTTGCTCAGTTGGTTTGTAAGCTACATCATTTTTGACGGCAAAATGCGCGGATTGTTCTCGCTGCTATTCGGGGCCAGCATGTTGTTGGTCGCCGAACGGGCGGAGGCCAAAGGCGAGAGTGCAATCCGGGTACATTATGCGCGGATGTTCTGGCTCGCGTTATTCGGCCTCGCGCATTTTTTCTTCATCTGGTTTGGCGACATATTATTTTTATATGCCAGCGTCGGTTGTATCGCGTTCCTGTTCCGCAAATGGCAACCACGCCGCCTGATCAAATGGGCTTTGATAATCTACGCGTTGGGTTTCTTGCTGTTTACAGCGGGAACCGGCAGAATGCTGTATCAACAGTATCAGGCGAACCAGCCCGGCGCGACTGCAAAGCAAATTAAGGATTACGAAAAGATCGTAAAGGCTGACGACTTTACTTCGGTCGGCACTAACAAGGATATTGCACTTCATCGCGGCAGCTATGCCAAAATTGTTAGTCACAAATTGCGTGAGGAATATTTGCAACCGTTCGGCGGGGTGCTGCAATCCATCTTTGAAACGCTGCCGTTGATGATGATCGGCATGGCGTTGCTGAAAAACGGCTTTCTTCTGGGCCAATGGGACAGACGGAAATATCAGCAATGGGCTTTGTACGGGGTTTGTGGAGGAGCCATTCTCAGCGCGATTGCTGCCTTTGGCCAATATAGCAGCGGCTTTAATCCAGTCATCGTCATCAATACACAAATTGCCTGGATGATATTCCCGCGGCTGTTGATGACCATGGGATATGCGGCAGCTTTGATCCTATTTGTGCAGTGGCTAGCAGGAAGCGGATTTCTGGCGCGCGTGGTGGCGACAGGGCAGGCCTCATTCACCAACTATCTTGGCACCAGCATAATCATGACGACGATCTTCTATGGCTATGGCTTAGGCTTATACGGCTTTGTCAGTCGGGCGGAGCTATGGTTGTTCGTGTTCGGTGCATGGGCGCTAATGCTGCTCTGGTCAAAGCCCTGGTTGGAGCGTTTTCGCTATGGCCCGCTTGAATGGCTGTGGCGCAGTTTGGCGCGGATGGAATTGCAACCACTTCGTCGTTAAAGCTATTGCAACCAATTCGCATTAACGCTATCAGGTTCGCAAGGAGCGAATCTATGGTCGTCTGCATCTGCAATGCAATTAGGGAAAAAGATCTGCGCGCCGCAGTGCGCTGTGGTTCCGAAAAGCCCAACGACGTTTATGCGCGTATGGGCAGTAAGCCAAAATGCGGCCAGTGCCTGTCGTTTGCGCGAGATATTATCAGCGGCACAGCTGCAACCGCGTAGCAATAGCGCGTCACTAACTTCAAAAAAATCAAGCTTTTCTGCGGCCTTCCACCTTCCAATTGATGTGAATTGGCGCTAATATAGCGCCAGTGTAAATCAACGGAGAATGGCCATGAAGGGCGACGCTAAGGTAATCGAGTATCTTAACGAGGCACTCAAAAATGAGCTGACTGCGGTCAATCAATATTGGCTGCATTACCGGATGCTCGATAATTGGGGCGTGGCTGCACTGGCACATTTTGAACGGCACGAGTCCATCGACGAGATGAAACATGCCGACCGGCTGGCGGAACGTATCTTGTTCCTGGAAGGTTTGCCTAATTTCCAGTTGCTGGGCCGTCTGCGGATTGGCGAGACCGTCGAGGAAATTTTGAAGGCCGACCTTGCGCTTGAATATGAAGCACTGCCTTTGCTGAAAGACGCGATTGCACATAGCGAAACTGTGCGGGATTTCGTTAGCCGCGATCTGTTTGCCGACATTCTTGAAAATGAGGAAGAACATGTCGATACGCTGGAGAAGCAATTCGAGATGATCGCTCGAATGGGGATGGAAAATTATATCCAGCTGCAATCAAAGCCAGCCGAAGACTGAAGCACGTTATAGCCGCCCGTAGTTCATCCCGCCAAGTGCATTGCGCTGGCTCAGAGAGGCAGGGCGACGGTCAACCAGCGGGCTGGCTTCTGATTCTAAAGCAGCAAGTGTTGCCTCGAAAATCGGGCGCAATTCGACGATTTTTTCCACAAGCTCGGACGGGTCTTGGTGGATTTCGACATAATGCCGTGCCGCAACCTCAATTTCTTCTGACAGCATTGCCAGCTTATCAGCACCAAATTGCCAAGACTCGCCCTTTAGCGTGTGCGCAGGTAATACCAATTTTGCAGAGTCTTTAAGGCGTACGGCTTCCTCAATCGCGGCAACCGATTTGGTGCCATCTTCACGGAAATAGCCCAGAATTCTAACAAAACCGGCGCCCAGCAAATTGCGGGTTTCGGTAAAGGTCTTCCAATCAATCAGATCATCCGGTTGGTGGTTCAACGCGCGCTACTCCGTGGACAGTGAAAAATCTGGTCCTGTCGAGTATCTTTACACTATCAGAAGTAAACAGAGCGTTGACGTAATCCGCGTGGGACGCTCTCAGTCCTTTTCAGCAAACGGGTTTTTCGATGACCGGAAGTTGATCCGCACCGGCACCGCGCCGAAATCGAGATCACGGCGGATGCCGTTGAGCAAATAGCGGGCATAGCTGGCCGGAATTTCGTCGGTGCGGTTGCCGAAGATAACAAAGGTCGGCGGGCGGTTGCGCGCTTGTGTCATATAACGCAGCTTGATCCGCTTGCCGCCGGGGGCTGGCGGCGGGTTTGCTGAAATAGCAGCCTCGAACCAGCGATTGAGGATGCCAGTAGGCACACGCTTGTTCCACGCATCACGCGCCTCGAAAGTGGCGGTGAGCAACTGGTCGAGGCCTTTGCCGGTTGCTGCCGAAACCGCAATCATCGGCACGCCTTTAAGCTGAGACAGGCCGTCTTCAAGCGCAGCGCGGATGCCGTTGAACAGGCTGCTGCCATTTTCGGCAATGTCCCATTTGTTGATAGCGATCACGAGTGCGCGGCCTTCCTGAATGACATGGTCGGCGATTTTAAGGTCCTGGACTTCAAGTCCCTTGGTGGCGTCAAGCAGCAAGACGACAACCTCGGCAAAGTCGATCGCGTGGCGCGCATCGGCAACCGAAAGCTTTTCCAGCTTGTCCAGCACCTTGGCGCGCTTGCGCATGCCGGCGGTGTCGATCAGGCGAACGCGGCGTTCGGTTTGCAGCGGCGGGATATTACCCTCCCCGTCAGGTTCGCGCTGCTTCGGGTTGGGATCATGCCATACCCATTCCACCGCGATGCTGTCGCGCGTAATACCGGCCTCTGGACCAGTAATCAGCCGTTGCTCGCCGAGCAGTTTGTTGATTAGCGTCGATTTTCCGGCATTGGGACGGCCGACAATTGCCAGCTTCAATATCGCGTCATCGGCTTCGTGGTCCTCGACCTCGAACGCACCGCCGTCGATATGCGGCAGCAATTCCTGAAACAGGTCGGCCATGCCTTCACCGTGCTCGCCGCTGATCGCAATCGGTTCGCCAAAGCCCAGGGCATAGCTTTCGAGGATGCCGTTATCGGCCTGCTTGCCCTCGGCCTTGTTGACCGCGAGCACGACTGGCGTGTCGCTTCCGCGCAACCAGCGACCAATTTCTTCGTCGAGCGGGGTAACGCCGACGCGGCCATCAATCAGGAATATCGCAACTTGTGCACCCGCGATTGCCGCCTCGGTCTGCATCCGCATCCGGCCGGGCAAAGTATCGGGGTCTTCATCTTCATAGCCCGCGGTATCGACCACAGTGAACTCCAGGTCGAACAAACGACCTTCGCCCTCTCGCCGGTCGCGGGTGACGCCGGGCGTGTCATCAACAAGTGCCAGCTTTTTGCCAACCAAGCGGTTGAACAGAGTCGATTTGCCGACATTGGGCCGACCGATAATGGCTACC
>JANMPK010000353.1:0-9413 GCA_031369825.1 Sphingomonadales bacterium | reverse complement strand
TCCTGGCATTGCGCGCGCAGAGTTCGAGCAAAGCGGCTATGTACATTTGCGTGGCGTGCTCAAACAGGAGATGGTCGATAATCTGACCGATTTTCTAAAAAAGGTGCTGCAAGAAAGCGTTGATGAGCAGGGTGAATGGCGGATCTACGGCAAGAAGCGCCAGTTCCTGTACGATTTTCCGGATTCCGAATCTGCCGAGCAGTTCCGCGACGGGATGGCAGCGCTCACTGGCATTGACCACGGGGACCTGACGATATCAGAACGCCATCTCAAGGTGTATGACCGCGACGCTGCGCCGTGGCCGGCACCGCACAAGGACCGTGCCGCATCACAAATTTCCATCGGATTGCCGGTATCTATTCCAGAAAATTCGTCGGCATGCGTTTTTCCAGGTCTGCAAGCTGGTCCTAATCTTGAAGAGCGCGCCGTTTTCATGACAGACCGGGACCATCCCGATCTCGACAAAGTTTACCAATTGGAAGAATGCGTAATGTTGCACGAGCGGCCCGGCGATCTGGTAGCCTTTTTCGGCTCGTCGATTTATCATGAGCGCGTTCATCCTGCTGGCGCAGCCATATTGTACATCAAGATCAATGGAGCAGGAAGCGATCCGCTTGGTGAAGACATCTATCGTACTACCGAGCCGGCATAGGGGTTGTGCAGTCCGGTCTTGGACGGGCAGGTCTGATCCCGTTATGCAAACGGGGAGAGTAAATTGGTAAGATTGCAGACAGGAACAGCACGGCAAACCGTTGAACCTGTCACAATGGCTACCAATGCTGAAAAGTGGCAGGTGCCCACCAGCGCATGCTTCGACATCAAAACCTTTGACGTATCCAACCCGGTCGTCCTCTTAGGTGGCAGGGAAAACTGTCTTGCTGTCACGCGTAATTTCGGTCGGCTGGGTATAAAGGTCTATGTCAGCGGCCGGAAGGGATGCCACGCTTTATATTCGCGCAACTGCCGTCGGGCATTTCCCGTTAAACGCGGAGTGTCTGCCGAGCATGCTTGGCACCAGTTGCTGATCGGTAGTCCGCCACCGGAATTGCAAGGTGCAATCGTCTTTGCCATGTGCGACGAATCGCTCGAATTTCTTGCGGCGCATCACGGTGAACTCAGTCAAAGATATAAACTCCCGGTATCGATCCCTGATCTGTGCATGGCGATGCTCGACAAGCTGGAAACACTCTCCCGCGCCCGCGCCGTGGGCGTGCCGACGCCCAATTTCTGGGTGGTCGACACGCCCGAAGAACTGGCAGCAATTCGCGATGAAATTCAGACACCGGTCATGGTAAAGCCGCTAAATTCGCGTGCTTTCGTGGACGAATTTGGTTGCAAGTTGTTCATTGTGGACGGCGGCTTTGAGGAGGTGGTGGAGAAGGTCGAACTGTGCCATGCGCGTGGGATTAAGGTCATGGTGGTGGAGATGATCCCCGGACCCGACAGCTTGCTTTCGAGCTTCAATGCATGCCGCAACGCATCGGGCGAAATGTTGTACGAGTATACGAAAAGCGTTATACGCCGCTGGCCCGTCAATCGCGGCGGTGCCACATTTCACCGGTCGGTCTGGTTGCCCGAGACAGCCGCGATGGGCCGCAAACTGTTCGACGGGATAGGCTGGCAAGGCATTGGCAATGTCGAGTTCAAGCGCGACATACGCGACGGGAAGTTGAAGATCATTGAGGTCAATGGCAGGTTCACGGCTGCCCAGCGCCTTATCACCGAGGCTGGTGCGCCGATCGACCTGATTGTCTACTGCCATCTCACGGGCCAGCCGCTGCCACACTTTGACAGCTACTCCCAAACCAAGCTGTTCTGGTACCCGTTGCGCGATTTCTTTGCCTTCGTGCAGATGCGTCGGGCCGGGCAGATTACCTTCGCTGAGTGGCTTCGCAGTCTGGATGTCAGGTCCTTGCTACTGTCCGTGGCGAGTTGGCGAGATCCGCTGCCATCGATTGTTCTGGCATGGTCCAGTCTTCGTATCTTTGCCAGCGCACCGGCAAAGTATCTCCACAAGGTCATTGCTACTAAGCGGTAACGCTGCCCATTCCTGTCCGTGATGCCGCAAAGCGCTAACCACTTCGGATTGACCCATATGTTTCCTTCGTCCTTGTGCGCGGTAACAATAATATGGGCTGGATTCGGGGCTTGGCTTCGAACCCCGGAATATCGCCATCTCGGCCAAGCACGAATGTGAGGCAGTCAATGAAACTCGAAGAACAGCAGTTGATCGGCAATAAATTTGCAGAGGCAGAAGTTGCTCTGGCCATAGACCTTGACCAGCCATCCCACGCCAAGCCGAAATCCTCGGAAATGACTCCGGGACCGGGATATATGATCCGCACCGAATTCCCGCGCCTGTCTCAGGAATTTATCGAGCAATTCAGTGAATTTGAGACCGCCGATGTCTCGGATGTCCTTAATCGGCTCTATGCGATGGACGGCGCGATCCGCAACCAGACTAACGACAAAGAACTGCTGGGTACGGCGTGCACGGTAAAGCTTTATCCGGGCGATAATCTGATGGTGCACAAGGCACTGGATATCGCCAAACCTGGCGATATCGTGGTGGTCGATTGCAGCGGTTCGATGTCGAATGCCGTGCTGGGCGACTTGGTTGCCAACAAGTCAATCCATCGCAAGATAGGCGGCTATGTTATCGACGGACTGATCCGCGACCTTGACGGTATCAAGGAAACGGGCCTGCCAGTTTACGCGCGCGGGGTAACACCGTTCGGACCGCTGCATCGCGGCCCCGGGGAAATCAATACTCCGATCTGCTGCGGCGGCGTGGTCGTCAATCCGGGTGATATCATCAAGGCTGACACCACCGGGATCGCCGTCATACCGCGCGGTTTTGCCGACGATATCATCAAGCGCCTGCAAGCTAGCAAAGCGCGTCTCGCCGAATATGTTGCAAGCGTGAAGCGCGGTGATTTTTCTAACGCATGGGTCGATGAACAACTGCGGGAAAACGGGTGCGTGATCTGCAACTGAGCCACAGCCAAGGCCTATTGTGGCAATTACAGCCGAAACTGCCATCGAATGCGATGCAGGCTTGGCTCCGCAATCGCCGTAGGCTCACCGACGTCTGGGGTATCTTCGAGCGACGCCGCTTCCGGATTATTCGCAACCGCTTCTATGATCAACTGTGGCGGGATGCTGCCCACGAAATCGGAGCAGAGATTGCCAGTTTGCCCGGTGGGCTGAAACAGATTAGCCGAGGCAACCTGCGGACCTTTGTCGATCATTCGGAAATCATGCTCGACAGCGCGATCACTTCGCGGTTGCTACTAAACAAGGCGGTCACCTTTGACATGCTTGCGGCAAAGGGCTTACGCGTTCCCAAGCGCCAGAAATTTGACATGGAGAGCGTGGACCGCGCGCTCCGTTTCCTGCATGAAAATGACGGACCTGTTGTCGTTAAGCCCGCCGACGGGACGGGTTGTGGCCACGGTGTCACCACACGGATAACGGATCGCTATGGCTTATTAAAAGCGGCGCGCCATGCTGCGGCCTTTCACAACGAACTACTAGTCGAAGAACAATTGGTCGGAGCATCCTATCGCCTGCTTTATCTGGACGGCACGTTCATCGACGCGGTGCGTCGGGATTCTCCGGTGGTGATGGGCGATTGTCGCTCGACCATCCGCCACCTGGTTTCAGAAGAAAATGAACGGCGGCGTGAAAGCGATGTGATCTCCGCGCTAAGCCCGCTGATGATCGATCTTGAATGCCGAAACACCCTTTCGGCTAAGGGTCTGTCACCCGCAACTATTCCAGCCGCCGGACAGGAGGTGATGGTCAAGCTTGCCGTCAATGAGAATGGTGCTGCCCAAAATCATCTGGTGCGCGACGAAGTCCATCCCGAGATCGTCGAAACCGGTAGCCGCATCGTCCGCGACTTTGGAATCGGCTTTGCAGGGCTCGATGTGACGGCAACGGACATTTCCCAGCCGCTCTCTGCGGGCGACACGATTTTCAACGAAATCAATGCTGGACCGGGCATCCATCACCATTATCTGGTGTCCGATCAGAACCGGATTGCGCATGTCGCGCCGCGCATTCTCGAACATCTATTTTCAACCCGGCGCGGGGTGATGGAAATATGACCTCGCCCGATACATCCCGCCCGGTCCTGCTGCTTGGCGGCGGTGCCAGTACGCTGGCTGCTGCACGCAGCCTCGGCAGCGCTGGAATTCCGGTCTATGTCAGCGGCCGGGCCGGCTGTCGCGCGATGCGTTCGCGGCATTGCCGCATGGCGCTGCCAGTGCCCGAAGGTGTGGAAGCGCCGAAGTTCTGGGAAAATATCCTCATTTCGACGCCTGATCCTAAACTTGCCGGATGCGTCATCATGGTCGGTTGTGACGAATCGCTGGAGTTTGTCGAAACGCATGAGACGGCGCTGCGCGAACATTATGTCGTCGAGGAGTTCTTGCCCGATCTACGCCGGGCAATGCTGGACAAGCTCGACACACTGACACTGGCGCGCCAGGCTGGGGTTCCGACTCCCAATTTCTGGGCAGTGGACACAGTCGAAGATGTGCTGGCAATCCGCGACGAACTGCGCTTTCCGGTCATGGTGAAGCCGCTGAATTCGCTCACATTCATGGAAGAGTTTGGACGCAAACTGTTCATCGTGCGCGAAGATTTCGACGAAGTGGTCAACAAGGTGAGGCTGTGCCGGGAACGTGGACACAAGGTCATGGTCGTGGAAATGATACCCGGACCCGATAGCCTTTTGACGAGCTATTACACCTATCGCACAACCGGCGGGTTACTCCTTTATGATTACACCAAAAGTGTTATTCGCCGCTGGCCGGTAAACCGCGGTGGAGCGTGTTTCCACCAATCCGAATGGCTGCCGGAAACCGCCGAGATGGGTCGGCGGATGTTCGACGGGATCGGCTGGCAAGGCATAGGCAATGTCGAGTTCAAGCGCGACACGCGCGATGGGCAGCTCAAAATCATCGAAGTCAACGGGCGGCTGACGGCCGGGCATCCGCTGGTCACGCGCGGCGGTGCTCCGCTCGACGTGATTATCTATTGCCACCTGACCGGACAGGCTCTGCCACACTTCGATAGCTATTCGCAGACACTCAGGCTGTGGGACCCGATGCGCGATTTCATGGCTTTCCTGCAACTGCGCCGGGCTGGCGAACTGGGTTTCAGGGGCTGGGTGCGCAGCATATTCGCGCAAAAGGTCATCCTCCCCTTCTTCTGCTTCGACGATCCGCGCCCCGGCCTAGCGGAATTTTCTGGCTTGCTGGGCAAACTGGCTCGCGCACCTCGGGCAATGGGCCAGAGGGCCGGGCAAAATGCGGATTGACAAGCACCGCTACCTGCTGGCGCTGGAAAAAATGCTGGCGGCTGGCGGAGTTGATCCGGTGCAGGCCGAAAGCGTTGCTGACAATCTCGCGTGGTGCGATATGGCCGGGCGGCGTAATCATGGCATCGAGCGGCTCCCGATTCTGCTGAAACGGGTCAGGACCGGTGCCATCAAATGCCCCTGCGATCCGAAAATTTCGCGTCTGGCCCTAGCGGTCGGACGGATCGACGCCGATGCCTGTTTCGGCCATCATGCAGGCAAAATCGGCATGGACCTTGCCTGCGAACTTGCCACCGAAACGGGCGTTGGCGTGGCAGGCATCCACAACAGCAATTTCTTTGGTGCGGGGGCCTATTATGTCCAGCTGGCGGCAGAGCGCGGAATGATTGGCCTGGCTGTGAGTAACTCCTTTCCCAAGGTGGCCGCTTATGCCGGCACCGCACCGGTGCTTGGCACCAATCCGCTCGCCTTTTCCGCCCCGCGCGCGGATGGCAGTTCAATCCTGATCGACATGTCGAGCGCTGCTATGGCCGGATCATCGGTGCGCGAGGCGATTGCCAAAGGCGGAATGCTGGAGCCTGGATTGGCAATCGACACCAATGGATTTCCGATCTGCGATCCTGCACTTGTGGCATCGGGCATCTTGCTATCCGCTGCCGGAGCAAAAGGGTTCGGTCTTGCCATTCTGGTTGAACTGCTCAGCGGTGTGTTGACCGGCGCGGGCATCGCCGGTCAAGTCGCATCAATGTATGCCGATCTCGACGAGCCCGGCAACAATGGGCAGCTGATGCTGGCAATCGACATAACGCGCTGGATGCCGCTTGAAATATTCCACCAACGAGTCGAAGCGCTGGCTATTGCAATCACGTCTCCTATTGGTTCGCACGACGTACGGTTGCCGGGCGACGAAAGATGGACTGAAATATTCCGAAGTGAGCGCGAGGGCATATTGATCGAAGACCACACACTCGCGCAAATCGAGCAACTGGCAGGTGACCTCGGCGTGGCACTGGACTGGCGCTGAACCGATCATGGCGCAACCAACACTCCGGATAATCCTTGTCTTGGCTGATCCGGACGCGATACCAAGCTGGATTGTGCGTCTGATCGAGCGGATCGGGGACAGTGAAGAACTAGGGATTTGTGCAATTGCCGGTCCGGTTGCGACCCGCAGACGTAAGAAAAACAACTTCCTGTTCCGTTTGCTTTACCGGCTGGAACTTGCCGCAGGAGCCGGGACGGTTTCGAACGGACCACCGCTGCTGGAAGTGGTTGTGCACGACATCCCCCGGGTTTTGTTGGATGATGAGGAAGCTCTCGACTTGCTTGAACCCGATATAATCCTCGACCTATCTGGAAATCATGGCGTTGGCATATCAACCGCTGTGGCACGCTACGGCGTGTGGTTCACTGATGCCACAGGTAGCGTTCCTGGGATTGCCGGTTTGCGGCCGCTTATCGAAGGACGCCCGGTAAGCTCGATCAATCTGTTCCGCCGCTCTCAGGTATTTGCGATGCCGGAGTTGATTGCGACCGCAGCGGTGAACATTAAGTTCGTCGCCGCGCGCAATGAAAATTTCCTAGAGGAGAAGTCGGTCACCTTGATCCTGCGCGAACTCAAACGTCTCGCGCTGGGGATGCCAATCGAGAAACCATCGGGCACAAGCCTGTTTGTTGCACCAAGCGCGCCGGGAACCATCGAAACACTTTCCTATTTGGGCAGAATGGCGGGCGAACTAGTGCGCCGAGGTTGGCAGGAATTTACCAAGAGATTTGGTTTTCGCCCGGGTATGTTCGGCCTCAACCTGACCGAGGGCAATCCACTTAAATTCAAGCCATCACTAGCCGATGCCGCCAATCCGCCAGCAAACTGCTTTCACGCCGATCCATTCCTCTGGCAAATGGGGGAGGAAACTTGGTGCTTTTTCGAAACCTTCGATTATCGCACGGGGCTAGGGTTCATAAGCGCTGCACAGATAGAATCCGGACGACTTGAAAATATCCGTGCCGTGCTGGAACCTGGCTACCACCTTTCCTTTCCTTTCTTGTTCGAACATGATGGACAGCTATTCATGATGCCCGAAAGCTGCGCCTCGCGCCGGTTAGAGTTGTGGCGGTGCACTGCCTTCCCCGATAGATGGGAATTGCACAAGACGGTGCTTGAAGGCACCAATGCGGCGGATTCCACACTTGCGGAAATCGACGGGCAATGGTGGCTGTTTACGAACATCTCAGATGATCCATTCGGCGACATGAGTTCGGAATTGCACCTGTTCCGCGCCGACAGTCCGATGCTCGAAAACCTTGAACCGCACCCGCTCAACCCGGTGGTGTTCGATTCGCGTTGCGCCCGTAACGCTGGCCGCATCTGGCAGAAAAATGGCGTTTTTTACCGTCCGGCGCAGGATAATTCACACGGAACCTATGGTTACGGTTTGCACCTGATGCGGATCGAAGAATTGACTATGGAGCGTTACCGCGAAAGGTCGGTCAGACATATCACGCCCACATTCAAACGGGGAATTATCGGCTGCCATCATATCGACATTCTGGACAATCGCATTATTTTTGACGTGCGTTATCGCTATGGTGGCCGTGGATGAATGAAGCGTCTGATATCGAGCGGGTCGTGGTGATCCACGATTTTGCCTCGCCAGAAGGTGGGGCCGGTGTGCTGGCAATTCAGGCGGCACAAGAATATCGGCGGCGTGGAATTCCGGTGACTTATTTTGCCGGTGACATTGAAGGCGCTGGCGAAGGATTGGAGGGGATCGATCTGGTCGGCCTGCATGCCACCCGATTGCTCGACACGTCACCCGGCCGAGCCATGATACAGGGGTTTCACAACCGGGCGGCACACAACTCCCTGAAGGGCTGGATTGCCAAGAACGATACCGATCATACCGTATACCATCTGCATAACTGGTCACAGATTCTCTCACCCGCCATCTTCACGGCGTTGAGGGGCGTCGAAGACCGATTGGTGGTCACCTGCCATGATTTCTTCAACATCTGCCCCAATGGCGGATTTACGGACTTTCCTCGCTCGCAGCCCTGCGACCTCAAACCGCTTTCGCTGCGTTGCCTTGCCAGTCAATGCGACCGGCGCAGCAGCCTTCACAAATATTGGCGCGTAGCCCGACAGCTGCATCTGAACCGGCTGGCGCGTCCGGTGCGTTCGAAGGCTACTTTCACCTTTCTGCATGATCGCATGCAGGCAAAATTCGTGAACAACGGGTTTTCGGCGCGTCGGATGGTGACGATCCCGAACCCAGTGGAACCTTGGTCCAGCGTGCGAATCCCGTCAGAAAACAATCGAGAATTCCTGTTTGTTGGGCGGTTGGGAAGCGACAAGGGCGCTGATCTGGCCGTTGCTGCCTGTATTCAGGCAGGCGTTCCGCTGACTCTCGTCGGAGGAGGAGAGTTGGAGGCGGGTTTGCGGGCGGCAGGTGGTGAATTGTGCTTCGCTGGCTGGTGCAACCGGGCGGAAATACTCGCACATGCCAGTCGCGCCAGAGCATTGATCGTCCCGAGCAGGGTGGTGGAGCCGTTCGGCCTCGTCATCGTCGAGGCAGCGATGAGCGGCATTCCGGTTATAGTGTCCGAACGCGCTTATCTGGCAGATGATTGCCAGCGGCTGGGCTTTGGCCTGTCCTTCGATCCGGCGCAGCCTCGTAGCCTCGACGAACTGGTGGAAAAGATCGCAACTGATGACGCGACGGTCGCGCGGATGAGCAGCAACGGGTTTGCCCATTCCGGCGAGCTCGCTTTATCCGTTCCCGAGTGGAGCGAGAGATTTATCAGGCTGTTTCGCAATATCATCGTCGAACGACAAATGACCTGTAGACAACTAATGACGCGCGAGACACCTTTTGTAAGTTTCCAGTGATGGAAGGAAGTGTGTCAGGTGATCTAGGAAGATCGGCATATGGTATGACGCAAACTCAAGGTGCTGATGGCTTAGTTTGATTAAATAACGCACAACGCGACTTGGCATTTAATAATTCGCGCCGAAGCCTAAATGAAAACTGCCCAACATATTGTATATAAAAGAGAATATGGTGAGCCCTGCTGGGTTCGAACC
>JANMPK010000315.1:0-3250 GCA_031369825.1 Sphingomonadales bacterium | reverse complement strand
TTTGCCATTGCAGAGCCCATCTGGATTTCTATCGAAGCATTAATATCCTCTTTTGACGGTTTGAAGATAATGCCATCTTTGTGCCCAAACAGCCGGGGTGGCAGCATTTCCAAAAAACTATCGCCTTGAACGTGCAAAAACGGCGCTTGGGTAATTTTTTGCAGCTCCTTGGCAGCAGATGTCTTCCCGACGCTGCCAATACCATTCAGAATGATGATGGTCGTCTGCGTCACTTATCTACCAACTGTGCCAGCATCGCCTCGAACGTCGGGAAACTGGTGGCAATCGGCGAGACGTCATCAACTGTCACGCCCGCGTAGCAATGATGCCCCGCGACCGCAAAACTCATCGCAATGCGGTGGTCTAGCGCGCTTGCAACTGTGGCGCCGCCTTCCAGCGGCTCGCCGCTGCTGCCTTCGATGACCAAGCCGTCTTCGCGTTCCTCGACCTGCGCGCCGATGGATTTCAGGCCGGTTGCCATCAACGCCAGCCGGTCCGATTCCTTGACGCGCAGTTCGTCGAGGCCCCTCGTGACAGTCCGTCCCTGCGCGACGCTGGCCGCGACAAAGAATACCGGGAACTCGTCAATCATACTCGGCGCTACTTCGGGCGGCACCTCAATGCCGCGCAACACCGAATGCCGCGCGGTGATATCGGCCACCGGTTCGCCGCCGACTTCGCGTTCGTTCGAATAAGTCAGGTCCGCGCCCATCGCTTCGAGCATCTTGTATATGCCGGTGCGTGTCGGGTTCATGCCGACATGGGTGACCGTGACTTCGCTGCCCGGCGTAATCAGCGCGGCAACTATCGGGAAGGCGGCGGATGACGGGTCGCCGGGAACTTCGATGGTTTGTGGGCGTAACTCGGCCTCACCAACCAGGCGGATATGGCGAACGCCGTCGCTATCGACCTCAACGCTCAGTTCGGCACCAAAACCGCGCAGCATCCGCTCGCTATGGTCGCGTGTGGGGACGGGTTCGATGACCTCGGTAATACCCGGCGCGTTTAGCCCTGCCAGTAGGATCGCGCTTTTCACCTGAGCCGACGCAACCGGCAGGCGGAAGCTGATCGGCACCGCAGGGACGAGGCCGCGCACCATCAGCGGCAGCGTGCCGCCGGGGCTGGCGGTGAATTCTGCGCCCATCAGGCTCAACGGATCGATCACGCGGCCCATCGGGCGTTTGGACAGGCTGGCGTCGCCGATGAAGGTCGCGGTCAGGCGGTGGCTAGCGACCAGCCCCATAAGCAACCGCGTGGATGTCCCGCTATTGCCCATATCGAGCGCGCCTGCCGGTTGCATCAGCCCGCCGACGCCGACGCCGTGGACAATCCACATACCTTCGCCAGTCCGCTCTATGTTCGCCCCCATCGCCCGCATCGCGGATGCAGTGGCGAGGACGTCCTCGCCTTCCAGCAATCCTGAAATCCGGCTTTCACCGACCGCTAGCGCGCTGAGCATGAGTGACCGGTGTGAAATCGACTTGTCGCCGGGCACTTTGATAGTGCCACGCAAGGGCCCATTGCTGCGGAATGTGGCGGGGCGGGGGGTGGCGCTGTGCATATGCGCGGTTCTTTGCTGCGATGGCGCGCGTGAGTCAACGACTACACTTATTTTTGACAGCGCGGCTTGGCTGTGGCAAGGGCCACTCGCATATACAGCGAGTCTCCTTTGCGAGGCCGCTTTTCAAGCAATTTTGTAAAGGATTTAGGCCTCTCATGATCAAGGCTGAATGGGGAACCAAGCGCACTTGCCCGAAATGTGGCACGCGTTTTTACGATTTGGGCAAGGACACGCCGGTCGAGTGCATCGAATGCGGCAACCAGTGGACGCCGGAACCTGTGCTGAAATCAAAGCAGCCTTTGCCGTTTGAAGAAGTCGAAAAGAAGAAGGACGACGCCGATTTGGTCGATGACGATCTCGATATCGACGTCGATGCGGTCGACGGCGACGTTTCGCCCGACAATGATGTTGACCTTGGCGGTGACGAAGATCTGGGCGTTGCTGGAACCGAAGGCGAAGCCGACGAGCAGTAAACTACTGCGGTTCGCCTTGTTGCGAATTTCGCTCTTGATATAGAGTGGAGCGCCAGCTAGTGGCGCTCCTCACCACATAGCCGCCTCGGTTGCGGCAGGATGGGGCCTTAGCTCAGCTGGTAGAGCGCTACACTGGCAGTGTAGAGGTCAGGGGTTCGACTCCCCTAGGCTCCACCAGCCTTCGCCCCTTCGGGGAGTTTCGGCTGGCAATCCAGCCCTGAGCTGGCGTTCAATTTCATCCCAGACTGGCAAAACCGGCCATCCTCAACTAAGGCCGCAACATGCACTTCCTCGACCAAGCCAAAATATTTATCCGTTCGGGTGCGGGTGGCCCGGGCGCTGTCAGTTTCCGGCGTGAAAAATATGTTCAATATGGCGGTCCCGATGGCGGCAATGGCGGTAAAGGCGGTAATATTATCTTCGAGGCTGTCGCTGGTCTCAATACGCTTATCGACTTTCGCTATGCCCAGCATTTCAAAGCACAGCGCGGTATTCAGGGCATGGGGCGTGATCGGCACGGCGCATATGGAGAAGATCTTGTCATCAAGTTGCCGGTTGGTACGCAAGTGCTGGCCGATGACGAAGAGCGCAGCCTGTTGCTCGACCTGACCGAAGTGGGCCAGCGCGTCGTGTTCTTGAAAGGCGGCGATGGCGGACGCGGCAATGCTTCGTACAAAACATCGACGAACCGCGCACCGACGCAGCATGGGCCGGGTTGGCCTTATGAGGAAATGTATGTCTGGCTTCGGCTGAAGCTGCTGGCCGATGCAGGCCTTGTCGGTATGCCCAATGCTGGCAAATCGACCTTCATCAATCAGGTGTCGAACACCAAAGCCAAGGTCGGTGCTTATCCGTTCACTACAATCCGTCCGCAACTGGGCGTGGTCAGCCACAAGTCGCGTGAATTCGTGCTTGCCGATATTCCAGGTCTGATTGCTGGTGCTGCCGACGGTGTTGGCATTGGCGACCGCTTTCTCGGCCACATCGAACGGTGCCAAATCCTGATTCATCTGATCGACGCAACGCAGGACGATCCGGTGCAAGCGTGGCACACGGTGTGCGACGAACTCGCCGATTATGGTGCCGGGCTTGAGGATAAGCCGCAGATTGTCGCGCTCAACAAGGGTGATTTGCTTGATCCCGAATTGATGGCAGACATCGCTGCACAATTGCAGGCGGCCGGAGCGCAGGATGTGATCGCGATTTCGGGTGCAAC
>JANMPK010000305.1:0-1914 GCA_031369825.1 Sphingomonadales bacterium | reverse complement strand
CTCAACGGCCCGTCCAGTTCTTTAACCTGCCACGGCAAGCCATGCGCGTTCAGCATCTCCATGAATGGATCAGGATCGAACTGTTCAATATTAAACACGCCAGCGCCAGCCCATTTGCCGGTCAGCAACATAGCCGCTCCGATCATCGCTGGCACGCCAGTGGTGTAGCTAACCGCCTGATTGCCGGTTTCGGCATAGGCGTCCTCATGGTCGCAGATATTGTAGATGTAGAGCGTCTTTTCGGCGCCGTCTTTTGTCAAACCCGTCGTGATGCAGCCGATGTTGGTCTTGCCTTTGGTCGTGGCCCCAAGGCTCGCGGGTTCGGGGAGCACGGCTTTCAGGAACTGCAACGGAATGATTTGCTTGCCCTCATACATCACCGGGTCGATTCGTGTCATGCCGACCGCCTGAAGAACATTCAGGTGGGTAATATAGGCGTCGCCAAAGGTCATCCAGAAGCGGATGCGCTTGATTTCGGGCAAATGCGTTTTGAGGCTTTCGATTTCCTCGTGGTACATCAGGTACATGTTTTTCGGGCCGACCGCCTCGAAGTCGAACTGCTGCTTTACCGACATCGGTGGGGTTTCGACCCAATCGCCATTTTCCCAGTGCCGCGCGACCGCCGTCACTTCTCGGATGTTAATTTCGGGATTGAAGTTGGTGGCAAAAGCCTGCCCGTGATCACCGCCATTGCAATCGAGAATATCAAGCGTGTCGATACGGTCGAAGTGATGTTTTTTGAGGTAGGTGGTGAATACGCTGGTAACGCCGGGATCGAAGCCCGAGCCGAGCAATGCGGTCAAACCCGCGTCCTTGAACCGGTCTTGATACGCCCATTGCCAATGATATTCGAACTTGGCGACGTCGACCGGTTCGTAGTTCGCGGTGTCCATATAATGCACACCAGCGGCAAGGCAGGCGTCCATGATGTTAAGGTCTTGATATGGCAACGCGAGATTGACGACCAATGCAGGCTTGATCTGATTGAGTAATTCGGTGGTCGCCGCGACATCATCGGCGTCGAGGCCATAAGTGTCGATATCGACCCCGGTGCGCTCCTTAACCGAGGTAGCAATCGCTTCGCATTTTGACTTGGTGCGACTAGCGAGGCTGATGTGCGAGAAAATATCGCTGTTCATCGCCATTTTGTGGACCGCGACCGAGCCGACGCCGCCTGCTCCGATTACCAATATCTTGCTCATTCCGTGGTTCCTTGCGACAGGGATTCGTTAGCGGCAGCATATAGGGGCCTTTTATGACAGGACAAGCAGGCAGGGTTCCGACGCGGGACGGCGTATTGCGCGCGGCGGCCAAAGTCGCGCAAATCCTACCGCCTACGCCTTTGCTTTCGCTGGAAGTCGATGGTGTCACCATCTGGTGCAAGGCCGAGATGCTTCAACCCATCGGCTCATTCAAGATCCGCGGCGCATGGCACCGGCTGACCGATCTGACCGACGAAGAACGGGCGAGAGGCGTTGTCGGCGTATCCAGCGGCAACCACGCGCAGGGCGTTGCTTGGGGCGCCCGACGGCTAGGGATAGCCGCAACCATCGTCATGCCGTCAAACGCGCCTCAAATGAAGCTTGACGCGACAAAAGCGCTGGGAGCGGAGATCGTCCTATACGACCGCGCCACCGAATCGCGTGACGAAATCGCGGGCGCGCTTGTCGAAGAACGCGGGGCGACTTTAGTCCATGCCTTTGGCGATGCGTGGGTGATCGAAGGGCAGGGAAGCGCCGGTATTGAGATAGCCGCTCAGCTTGCCGAACGGGGGATTGTCGCTCCTGACCAGATCATCGCTTGTTGCGGTGGCGGTGGATTGGCCTCCGGCCTGTCACTGGCCTGTCCCGATGCCGAGATCGTCATAGTCGAACCCGAGGGTTGGGACGATATCATCCGTTCCCTAGAAGCAGG
>JANMPK010000183.1:0-2995 GCA_031369825.1 Sphingomonadales bacterium | reverse complement strand
ACGCGGTAATATCCGCTTTGCCCTGGGTTCATGACCAATGTGCCACATCCGGGGACAGTCAGATTGCCCTTGCCGCCATTGATGATCGCATTTACCGGCTTGCCGCCAATGGTTTGCGCGATGACCGGCACGTTCCAGCGTTGCGGTTTTGCGGCAGTTTCAGCCTTGCGGTCACGTGAAAACTCGCTCTGGGTCAGGCTAACCAGGGTATTGCCGCCTTGGCACATGGCGCTGTCGACCTTGATCAGCGGTACGCCGGGCTGTTTGGTAAAATCATGCGCGATTTTGACAAGGCCCTTAGCGCCTGCACCTTCGACTGCGTTCCACAGATCGTCGGTCTGGGTGTTTCCATAAGCGTGCTTCTTCATATAGCTGCGAATGCCCATGCGCCAGGTATCGGCACCGGCAAAGCCTTCCAGCATGGTAATCACTGCCTCGCCCTTTGAGTAAGTGATCGTGTCGAATGCTTGGCTGGTTTGTTCGACCGTTGTGATTTTCTGGATCACCGGATGGGTAGTGGCATAGCCGTCCAGCGCCATTGCTCCCTCACGGCCGTAAACGCGGTCGATCTCTGATTGCCATTCGGGGTTGAAATGGACTGTTGTTTTGCTTTCCATCCAGCTGGCAAAGCCTTCGTTCAGCCACAGATCGTCCCACCACTGCATCGTCACCAGATTGCCGAACCACTGATGCGCGATTTCGTGTGCGTCGGTCGAGAAAATCCCCTGTTTGGCCCGCGCACTGGTGATTTTGGGGTCGACCAGCAAGATTCGTTCGAAGGTGAAAATCGCACCCCAATTTTCCATCGCGCCGAAGAACTGGCTCTGGCCGGGGCCAGCGATGTTATCAAGCTTGGGCAACGGATAGGGTGTGTCGAAATAGTCGTTGAAATATTCGACAATCTTCGCCGACGCGTCGAGCGCATATTCGCCTTTGGGTCCGTTGCCCTTGCCAACGATAACGCCGACTTCGGTCGGGCCGACCTGTTTGGTGATGCGGTCGAATTCACCGAGACCGAAGAACAAGAGGTAGGTCGACATTTTCGGGCTACGCTGGAAGGTGACTTCTTTCAGGCCAGGGCCTGCGGCTTTGCTGGACGCGACCGGCATGTTGCTCACCGGCATTTCGTTTTCAGGCACGGTGACGGTCAGGTCAAAGGTTGCCTTGTAATTGGGCTCATCCCAGCTCGGCACAAAGCGGCGCGCATCGGGAGCTTCAAACTGTGTGAACAAGGCGCGTTTTTCGGCACCTGCCGGGTCTTTGTAATCAAGCGCGAACAGGCCATTGGCTTGCTGGTAAATCTTGCCGGTATAGGCGGTGCTAAGCGTGTATTTGCCGGGCTTTAGCTTTTTTGCGAACCGGAAGGTTGCGGTTTGGGATGTGGCATTCACGTCAATTTTTGTCGCAGCAAGCTTGACCTTGCCCGATGTGACGGCGGCTTTGGAAAACACCAAATCCGCGGCATTGAGCGTGATGCTATCGGTCGCGCTCTTGACTATGATCTCGATATCGGTCGATCCGGAAAAGGCCAAATTGGCGGCATCGGGTGTTGCTTTGATGCTATAATGGGTCGGCACCACATTGCGCGGCAATTGCGTGGTGACGAGCGCTACCGTCTTGGTCTTTGGCTTGGCGGCCAGTGCAGGTGCACTGGCGCATGCGATCAACGATGCTGTGCCCAACAAAAGCGCGAATTGACGGATTTTCATATTGAGACTCCCCAGTCTTGATTGCTATTGCGCGGGGCTGTGATTTTCTTCGGAGGTGGCGTTTTTCGCCCAAACCAGAAATTCGACATTGCCCTGCGGTCCTGTAATCGGACTGGTGACAAGGCCTGCAATCGTCCAACCTTTTTCGACCAACCACATCTGCACTTCGTCACAAACGCGGGCATGGACAGTTTCGTTCCGCACCACACCGCCTTTACCGACCTCGGTTCGACCAGCCTCGAACTGGGGTTTGATCAGCGCGACAAGCTGCGCGTCCGACTTGGCGAATGTCAGTGGGCGTTCGAGCACCTTGGCAAGTCCGATGAAGCTGGCATCGCAGACGATCAGGTCGACGGATTCGGGGATATGCACCTCGGTCAATATCCGCGCACTGGTCTGTTCGTGGACGATGACGCGGTCATCCTGCCGCAGTTTCCATGCCAGCTGGTTGGTGCCGCTATCCACCGCATACACCTTGGTTGCCCCATTCGTCAGCAGCACATCGGTAAAGCCGCCGGTCGATGACCCGACGTCGATTGCGACTATATCCGTGACGTCAATAGCGAATTCGGCCAGCGCATGCGCCAGCTTGATACCCCCGCGCGACACCCAAGGATGGTCGCTGCCTTTGACAGTCACCGCCGCGTCTTCGGCGATCTGCTGGCCCGGTTTCGACGCCTTGGCTTCGCCGACCAATACATGCCCGGCCATCACCAAAGCCTGCGCGCGGGTGCGGCTTTCCACCAACCCGCGTTCGACGAGCAATTGGTCAAGCCGGATTTTCTTCTGCGCCATGCCGACAGCGGCTAGCCTATGGGCGTCGATTTGGCCATAAGCAGTAAACATGCGTATTCGAATCCTCTTGATTGTCGGCGTGCTTGCGGTTGCCGCGTGCTCGTCACCGCCCCCGACGCCTGCACCGCAAGCGCCGCCGCCAAAGCCGGTCGTTACAGCACCGCCGCCGCCTGCGCGTCCAACCGGGGACTGGACAGATTGGCCGCTTGCGGTCGGCGACTGGATTTACCGGCAGGATGATCGCGGGTCGCTTGCATTATTCGGTACTCCTAATGCCGATGCGGTGGTCACATTGCGCTGTGACAAAGCGCGGCAGCGGATTTATCTGGCGCGGGCAGGGTCGGGTAGCGGCAGCATCGTTATCCGTTCGAGTTCGACGATGAAAGAATTTGTCGGTGCGCCAACGGGTAGCGCGCTGCCGTTTATCGCCACCGAAATCATGCCACGTGATCCGATCCTGGACGCGATGATTTTCAGCCGTGGCCGCATCG
>JANMPK010000289.1:0-8561 GCA_031369825.1 Sphingomonadales bacterium | reverse complement strand
CGGGATGGCCGCCAATCTGGGGCCTTGGATACGCTGTTCGATCGGTATCGCAGCCAACCGTTATCTCGCCAAAATTGCGACCGACATCGAAAAACCGGACGGCCTGACTATCCTGATGCCAGATGATGTTGAACGACGGTTGATGGCGTTGAAACCCCGCGACCTGCCGGGCATCGGCGCGAATATGGAGCGACGGTTGCGGCTTGCCGGTATCTTTTCGGTGGAGGACATCTGGGCGCTTGACCGGCGGACGATGCGACGGGTGTGGGGGAGCGTCTGGGGTGAGCGCATGTGGTATCTGCTGCGTGGGCATGACCTGCCTGAGCTGCCGACTAAACGCCGCAGCCTTGGGCACAGCCATGTGCTTGGCCCCGATTTGCGCCCGCCAGCCCATGCGATAAACGTGGCGCGGCGTTTGACGTTGAAGGCATGCAGCCGGATGCGGCGTATGGGATATCACGCCACGGTCTTCGGCTTTTCGGCGCGATTGGAGGACGGCCGCCGCGTCTATGCCGAAAGCCGGTGCCGCCCGGCGCAGGACAGCATGACCTTTTTGGACATGCTCTTGTCATTTTGGGATGCGCATATTCCCAAAGAGCGCGGCATATTGGTCAAGAAATTGTCTGTGGTGCTTCACGGTCTGGTGCATGAAGATGCGGTGCAGCCGGATTTATTTGATTGCATGGCAGAGGATATCCCCAAACCCCGTCAAGATATTGAACGCCAGAACCGGCTTTCACATGCACTGGACCGGATCAACCACCGTTTTGGGCGTGATAGTGCGTTGATCGGTATGTTGCCGTCGCAAGGCCGCAGTTTTTCCGGTACCAAAATCGCCTTCACCCGCATTCCCGACCGCGAGGAGTTTCTGGAATAGATTTTGCTGTCCTACACCCTGCGAATTTGCCAATCTTACCACCACAAAGATTATGTAGGATGAATTTATGCAAACCACAGTCAACTTGCTCAGAAAACTGGGAAGAATCAGCATCGGTCTGTTGGTAATTTCTTTGGCGTTATCGACGCCTGTGATGGCGCAAAATACTGTTATCACAGCCGACAAGATGATCGACGTGCTAACCGGAAAAATCGTCGAATTTCCTGCCATTTTCGTCGACGAAAACGGTCGCATCACCAGCATCGCCGATGCGCGCGTTGTGCGGTGGGGCAGCGACGTCAAACATATCGACCTGTCGGGCAAAACCATTCTTCCCGGGCTGATCGACATGCACGTCCATCTCGACATCCCTGCCGATATTGGCGGCTATCGCGGGCTGGAATTCACTGACAGTTTCTGGGGCATGACCGCCGTCGGCAGCGCACAGGCGATGTTGAAGGCCGGTTTTACCACCGTCCGCAATGTCGGCTCGGGCAATCGGAACGACATCGGCCTGAAACAGGCAATCGACAACGGCTACGCAGTAGGGCCACGGATTGTGCCTGCGGGTTACGCGCTCGGCGCGACCGGAGGGCATTGCGACTCCACTTTCCTCCCACCCAGCCTTGAAAAAGCAGACAAGGAAGAAGGTGTCGCCGATGGCGAGGAAGAATTGCGCTATCAGGTCCGTCGCCAGCGCAAATATGGCGCTGAAGTCATCAAGGTTTGTGCCACCGGCGGCGTATTCTCACGCAATACTGAGCCGGGCCAGCAGCAGCTGTCGGAAGACGAGCTACGCGCCATTGCCGACGAGGCGCATCAATGGGGCATTCGCGTTGCCGCCCATGCGCATGGCGGAGACGGCATCAAGGCGGCGATTAAGGCGGGCATCGACACGATTGAACATGCCAGCCTTGTCGATGATGAAGGCATCAAGCTCGCGGTGGCGCGCGCGCGGCCGGTTTGGTTCTCGATGGATATCTATAACACTGACTATACGCAGGCCGAGGGCGCTAAGAATGGCGTGCTCGAAGATAATCTACGCAAAGACCGTGAAATCTCGCAAATCCAGCGCGATAATTTCCGCAAAGCGCACAAGGCTGGCGTTAAGATGGTCTTTGGATCTGATGCGGGCGTGATGCCACACGGCCAGATCGGCAAGCAATTCGCCACTATGGTCGAATATGGCATGACGCCACTTGAAGCCATCCAGGCCGCGACCCGCAACGCAGCGCAGGCGCTTGGGCGCGAAAAAGATGTCGGCGCGATTGCGGTGGGTCGCTATGCCGACATCATAGCGGTGGGTAGCGATCCGCTGATCAATGTGCGCGAGTTGGAGAGCGTCGACGCAATCGTAAAAGGTGGTAAACTGATCGAATGATTCAGCTTCCATCAATCGTCGCAGGCGCATTGATTGCGGTGGCTCTGATGTGATAATAATATCGGGTAACGGCGCGAGAGGCCGGACAGGAAAAAAGTAGCTGGGGGTTACGAATATGTTTACTTTAGTCGCAGCAACGATGCTGAGCATGGCCGCAATGAAGGGCGATCCGCTTGATGATGCGCGCAAGGCGTTCAACAATTGCATGATCGAGGTTCACAACACGGCGGTAGGCGAGAAGGTTTCGCCGAGCGCATTCATCAAAACATCTGAAACCGCATGCCCGACGCAGCGCGCCGCTTATAACGCAATCTTGGTAAAGTCGGAGCGCTCTTATGGTTCCAGCCAAAAAGAAGCCGAGCAGTTTGCCAATGAAGAAGTGCAAGGTTTGGTCGACAGCGTGGTGTCCGCGTTTAACGAGAATGTCGAAAACGGTGCAAAACTTTCGCCTGAAAAATAAGCGTCTAGCTTAACAGGCCAAGCAGAACTCCGCCAAGACCTGCGGCAACCAAGGTCTTGATGACATTCCATTTGAAGCGGAATATCAGAATGGCGGACAAGACGGCGAGCAACCCCGCCTGCCAGCTAAAGCTGCTTGCTTCTGGCCAATAGAGCCGCAGTGGTCCATATTGCCGCTCACCGACGCGCGCGAACAGCACGTGCAGCGCGAACCAGAAGGTTAGATTGGCAATGACGCCGACCACAGCCGCTGTCAGTGTCGCAAGCCCGCCCTTCAACCAGCGCGCGTTTTCCAACCGCTCGATCCACGGTGCCAGCGCAAAAATCCACAAAAAACACGGGGCAAAGGTCACCCAAGTGGTTAACCCCGCGCCGATAATCCCGGCGACCAGCGGCGTAAACGGCTCCGGCGCGCGGAACGCGGCAAGATAACCAACGAACTGCGTTACCATGATCAGCGGCCCCGGCGTGGTCTCAGCAAGCCCTAATCCGTCGGCCATTTCGCCTGCCGATAGCCAACCAAAACCCTGCACCGCCTCCTGCGCCATATAAGCGAGCACCGCATAAGCACCGCCAAAGGTCACAATCGCCAATTGCGAGAAAAAACTGCCGATATCCCAAAGCACGTGGTTTGGCCCCACGGTTAAGAAAACCAGCGCCATTGGTGCTGCCCAGATTGCCGCCCAGACAAGCACTGTGCGCACTGTTGCGCCCCAAGGGCGGGCGCTGCTTGACGCGTCGGCATTGCCCGGTTTGAGCGCGAGCCAGTCTGGCTGCTGTGTTGCCACCCAGATACCTATCGCACCTGCGCCCAAGACAACCACGGGAAAGGGCAGGTTGAGCAGAAAAAGTGCTGCAAAAGCAGCGGCGGCGATAGCTTTCTTGAAAGACGTATTGAGCGCGCGGCCACCGATGCGGATTAGCGCCTGCACCACAATCGCCAGCACCGCCGCTTTGACACCGAGGAACAACGCCGCGAACCAATCAAGGTTCGCGGCATAAGCGTAAAGGATCGACAGCGCCAAGATGACCAGTGCGCCGGGAATCACAAACAGCATGCCCGCAACCAACCCGCCTTTGACACCGTGTAAGCGCCAGCCGATCCATGTTGCAAGTTGCTGCGCTTCAGGCCCTGGCAGCAAATGGCAAAAATTAAGCGCGCTTAAATATTGCTCCTCATCGACCCACTGCCGTTCGTCGACCAGTTCGCGGTGCATCAATGCGATTTGCCCAGCCGGGCCGCCAAAGCTTAGACAGCCGATGCGGGCAAACACACGGGTGAGTTCGGAGAAACTGGGGGAAGGAGCGGTTGGCGTCATATTCAGTTCCATGCCTTACAGACCTGCAAATACAGGTCAGGAAAGGCAACGCTTGGGCTGACGCCTGACCGGGAGGTTGCTTTATCCCGGTGGCAAATAGCTATCGTGTGAGTAGTTTCGATTGCAAGAACAAATTGGCGGACAGGGTGGGATTCGAACCCACGGTAAGCTTCCGCCTACGACGGTTTTCAAGACCGTTGCCTTAAACCACTCGGCCACCTGTCCGCTATGAAGCGCACCTAACTTGTGCGGCGTATGAATTCAAGGCTTTCCATTAGCGTTGCAACATGGGAAGTGCGGTGGACGGTTGCTGCGCCGGGACAAGCGGGATTCACAGGCGAATCGCTATATGTCACTATGTAGCTTGATAAGAACAACAGGGGTGCAAGCTTGACCAAACGCAAATATTGGATTTCAGCAGTTTTTTGCACGGCGGCTTCGTTGATGACGCAGGCAAGCGGCGCGCAAAATTTGCCGGTAGATGTGCACCCTGCGTTCGTTGAAAGCGGGTTTCGTCAATATCTCGGCCAAGTACGCCAACGTGCGCTGCGCGAAGGGGTAACGCCTGCGACGCTCGATCGTGTGATGCCCTCGCTTGCCTATAACGAGAAGGTCGTGCGGCTCGACCGTGCGCAGCCCGAGGGTGCAGCCGACGCGCCAATTCCGAAATTTGCGCCCTACAAGGCAAAGCATGTCGATGCTTCGCGCATTGGCCAGGGACGTTCAAAATATACCGAATTGCGCCCTATGCTGGCGAGGATAGAGTCGCAAACCGGTGTGCCTGAAGAGATGATGATTGCGATTTACGGCCACGAAACCAATTATGGCACAGTGACCGGCAATTATAATGCGCCCGAAGCGTTGGCATCACTCGCTTATGAAGGCCGCAGACGATCATTATTCGAAGCCGAGCTGATTGCTGTGCTCAAAATGATCGACCGCGGCGTTCCGCAATATGCAATTACTGGCAGTTGGGCAGGGGCTCTGGGCAAGCCGCAATTTCTGCCATCGGTCTATTTGAAACTGGCGCGCGACGGAGATGGTGACGGCTATGCTGATATCTGGCGCAGCGAAGTTGATGCGATGACCTCAATCGCCAATTATTTCGTCAATGCCGGGTGGCGGCGCGGCGAAGAATGGGGCTTTGCGGTCAATGTTCCGTCCGCCATCAATCGTGTGGCGATACAGGCCAAAACCGTTGCCCCGCGATGCCCGCGCGTTTTCGCCCGGCACAGCCAGTGGAAAACCTTAGCTGAATGGCGGCAAATTGGCATCGCGCCGCAGCGTGGCTTTTGGCCGAAGGACAATATGATGGCGACCCTGATCGAACCCGATGGCATTGGAAACACAGCTTATTTACTTGGTGGCAACTACCGTGTGATACTGGATTATAACTGTTCTAACTTTTATGCGCTTTCAGTGGGGTTATTGGCCGATGAGGTACGCAACTAAATTTGGGGGTGCACTTGCATCTTTGCTGATGCTCGGATCATGCGGTAGCGAAACCGATGGTGGCGACGGGCTTGAAACCGCCTCTATTACACCTGCAACGCAGAGCGGCGTCAGCGATGTTCCGATTAAGCTTGGCTCACCCTTTACGGTTGGCAGCATGACCTACACACCGGTTGACGTCGCCAACTATGACGAGGTTGGTTATGCGAGTTACTATGGCGCAGAATTGGCCGGGCGACCGACCGCTAATGGCGAGACATTCATTCCGACTGGGGTAACCGCCGCGCACAAGACTTTGGCATTGCCGAGCTATGTCGAGGTGACAGCGCTAGACACCGGACGCACCATCCTAGTGCGTGTCAATGATCGCGGGCCGTTTGCCAATGACCGACTAATCGACCTTTCCGAAGGCGCTGCCCGGCAGTTGGGGATCAGCGCGCAAGGTGTGGCCGGGGTGCGCGTTCGCAAGGTCAACCCGCCCGAACAAGAGCGCGCTGTGTTGCGCGAAGGGATGCGAGCGGCCGAACGGATTGATACGCCTGAGTCGCTGCTACGCGTTTTGCGCGACAAACTAGCCAAACAGCCGAAACCTTCCGGCGCCGTCGTTAATGCCAGCCCTGCTGTGCAGCCGCGTCGTCCGGTTACGGCACCCGCACCTGTCATGTCCAGTGATGGCCGTTTCATTCGTGAGGGCGGCAATGCGCAGGCGCGCACGGCAACACCAATACGACCAACACCAAGCGCTGTAGAACAAGTGGCAAGTGGCTATGTTGTGCAAGTCGCCGCATTCTCATCGCGCTCGCGTGCCGATGCGCTGGCCCGCAAACTCGGTGCCAACGTTGCCACCAGTGCAGATGGCAGACTGTTCCGTGTGCGCTATGGTCCCTATGCAACCGAAGCAGAGGGCGCGCGCAGCTTGGCCGATGCCAAAAAACGCGGTTATCCGCAGGCAAAGCTCTACCGCGACTAATATTTTGCTGGCGAAGCAGTGCTTTGCCCGCTTATGGCTCTGCAATGCGTATCGTCACCGGCCTTTTGGTCAGCGGATCATTATTAGCCACCCAGAATGCCAGCGCCCGCCCGCAATATGAGAGCGCCGCGCCGATAGCCTATATGGTCGACATGGCGTCGGGTGCCGTGCTGTTCGACAAGGATTCGCGTCGCAAGATTGCACCTGCATCTATGGCGAAAATGATGACGACTTATGTCGTGTTCGACCTTGTCACCAAAGCGAAACTGAAGCCCGAAACCAAATTCAAGGTTCGTCCTGAAACGTGGCAGGCGTGGAATAATACCGGCTCGACAATGTTTCTAAAGCCAAATGAACAGGTCAGCGTAACCGATCTTTTGCACGGGCTGGTAACGTTATCGGGCAATGATGCCGCTATGGTATTGGCCGAGGGTATATCGGGTAACGAAACAGCTTTTACCAAGCAGATGAACGCTACAGCCCAGAAACTCGGTATGAAAGACAGCCATTTCGGCACTGCAAACGGCTGGCCCGATGAAGGCCGCACCCTTACAACAGCGCGTGATCTGGCGGTATTGGGTGCGCGGACCATTCAGGATTTTCCTTTACTTTACCGGGAATATTACGGCCAACCTGCGTTTCGCTGGAACAATGTGACACAGCCAAACCGCAATCCAATATTGGGCAAGATAGCAGGGGCTGATGGTGTCAAAACGGGCCACACCGATCAGGCAGGATATTGCTTTACCGGAACTGCCGAACAAAATGGCCGCAGGATAATGATGGTGGTTGCGGGCTTGGACAGCATGAATGCCAGGGCAAACGAATCTATACAGTTGATGCAGTGGGGCTTTAATGCCTGGCGGGCACAGCCGCTGTATAAGGCAGGCCGCATAGTCGCACGACTTCCAGTGCAATTGGGTAGCGAAAGCCGGATCGCGGTAATCGCACCCCGTAATCTAGCACTGGCCTTGCCAGCCAAGGATGCGCCGCGTTACAAGCTACTCGTTCGATATAACGGCCCGATCAAATCGCCGTTTAAAAAGGGAACCCAAGTGGCGCAATTGGTAGCGAAATTCAGCGATGGGACCGAGCAGATCATGCCATTGGTCGCTGCGCACTCGGTTGCCGAAACAGAGTTTTTCGGGCGCGCATGGAACGGTCTTAAATCTTTGGTTGGTGCATGAGCATTCGTGGTCGATTTTTGTCTATTGAAGGCGGTGAAGGCGTTGGCAAATCGACGCAGATCGTTGCGCTGGCTGAGGCAATTCGCAAAGCTGGCCATGATGTCATACTGACCCGCGAACCCGGCGGCACCCAAGGCGCAGAGGCCATAAGACAATTGCTGCTCGGTGGCAGCACCGAAAGGTGGTTACCGCGCGCCGAGGCCCTGTTATTCGCCGCAGCGCGTAGCGACCATGTCGAACGGCTGATCCGTCCCGCCATCGACAGTGGAAAATGGGTGATATCCGACCGCTTTCTGGACAGCAGCCGGGCTTATCAGGGTGGCGGGTCGGGGCTGTCCGACGCTGACATCGTGACCCTTCATCAAATCGGTAGCAACGGGTTGATGCCCGACCGGACATTGGTGTTGCGGTTAGACCCAACAGAGGCCGCACAGCGCGCGGACAGCCGCGACGACAGCAAACCTGACCGCATTCAGGGCCGCGACGCCGGTTTCCACGCCGATGTTGATATCGCGTTTTTCAGCTATGCCGAGCGTGACCCTGCGCGCGTGCGGTTGGTGGATGCTGCTGGCAAGCCTGCGGATGTAACCAAACGCCTGATCGCCGAAATCGCCGATTTGCTGGCACTGGCATGACCGAATTGATCGGCCATGACGATGTATGGCGACAGTTTTCGTCGGCGCTGGCCAGTGGAAAGCTTCACCACGGCTGGATATTGGCGGGGCCACGCGGAATCGGAAAGGCGAGTTTCGCATTGCGCGCCGCCGCAGCGCTGGTCGATCCTGAAGCGCAATATGGCAGCATGATTGCGCGCGGATCGCATCCCGATATATTGTGGATCAAGCGCTTACCAAAGGAACCGCCGAAAGAGGATGAAGAATTTGATCCCGATGCCGAACTGAAACGCAGCATCAGC
>JANMPK010000279.1:0-4374 GCA_031369825.1 Sphingomonadales bacterium | reverse complement strand
GGCATCCATCACCGCGCGGACGTCCGCCGGAATTTTGTCATAATCGCGGGTCACAGTTTCACGGACACCGAGTAACTGCTGCACATAATCTACCGGCGCGCCGTCGCTGCCCAGCATCGCGCCAGCGCGGCCACGGGTCATCGCAATGACTTCCTGTAGCACACCAAAGTCATCCTCCGAATGCGCATAAGCCAATCCGTATGCAGCATCGGCATCGGTCTTCCCGTTGATATGCGGCACACCATAAGCGTCACGGACGATTTCAACGTCATAAGCGCGTTGTGCCGGGGCTAAGCCATCGCTTGCTACCAGAGGCTCCCAGACCAGACCCGCAATTGATACTGCCGCAATAACCCCCAACACACCCCAAAGCCAACGCCGCATCACTTTCTCCCGATCCTATTTTCATATCTGCTAGCAACTCGGAATGGCAATGTCGCCCCGTATTGCTCGTCCAATTGACTAGGCACCCACAATCCGCAATATTGAGTGTAAAATCAACACGGAGACCCCATGTCAATCATCCACCGCGCTCTGCTGCTCGCAGCCCTGCCTTTAATTGTCGGCGCGTCCGATGCTCCGTCCGACGCGATCACGCCCGAGGCTATGCGCGCGCATGTCGAATTTCTTGCCAGCGATGCGCTTGAAGGACGCGAAACCGGGACACGCGGTTATGACATCGCTGCCCAATATGTCGCCAGCCGTTTCCGCGCCGCTGGCATGCAACCAGTATCGGATAAGGGCTGGTTCCAGCAGGTTCCCTTTATTGCCAATCTGGTCGATGAAAAGACCTCCAGCCTCAGCATCAACGGCCAGTCCTTTACTTTGCGGCAAGATGTGTTGTTCGGCCCGGCACGCAGTGCTGGTACGGAGATAGTCGAGGGCAATGTTGTCTTTGCAGGCTTTGGTATCGATGACCCAAGAAACGGCCAGAATGACTACAAGGGGCTCAACGTAAAAGGCAAAATTGTCGCCGTCCTTTCCGGCTTTCCAAAGGGTACGCCCAGCGACATCGGTGCGCATTACGGGCGGACGAAAGCGAAAATGGCCGAGGGTCGCGGCGCGATCGGGGTTGTCACCATCCGCACACTGGAACGTGAACGTACAAGGCCCTGGGCACGGGAAACTGAAGGTCCGCAGCATCCGACTATGAACTGGGCTCAGGCCGATGGCAGTATGTTTTCCGAAGCTCCCGCTATTCGTTTCTCGGCAATCTTGGGTGAGAAAGCCGCAGAGGCCCTGTTTAAAACGGCTCCCAGGTCTTTGAAGGATATTTTAATCGATGCTGACAAGCAAGGCGGACGTCCTAAAGGTTTTGCTCTGAAACCGGTCGTCAAGATCGATCGGACGACAAGTTCAACCACGGTCAGCAGTCCCAACGTCGTTGGAATGATCCTCGGCTCGGACCCGGCGCTGGCGAATGAATATGTGCTGCTCATGGCGCATCTTGACCATAATGGCGTCGACGCCACCAAAGCTGATGACAAAATCTATAACGGTGCGATGGATAATGCTTCGGGAACAGCAACATTGCTGGAGGCGGCCCGTGCGCTCGCCAATGGTCCACGACCACGCCGCCCGATCATTTTTGCTGCCGTGACCGCCGAAGAACGTGGATTGCTTGGATCGGATTACCTCGCGCGGAACGCAGTCATCACAAATGGCAAGGTAGTGAGTGTGGTAAATCTCGACATGCCTGTGCTGCTCTATGATTTTCAGGATGTCGTGGCTTTTGGCGCAGAACATTCAACCATGGGTGATGCCGTTGCACGCGCGGTAGCATCACAGGGCATAGCCCTCTCCCCCGACCCGATACCGGCCGAAGGAATATTCACCCGCTCAGACCATTATAGTTTCGTGCGCCAAGGCGTGCCATCCGTCTTCCTGATTACGGGTTTCAAAAATGGTGGTGAACAGCAGTTCCAGAATTTTCTGAAAACGCATTATCACAAAGTCAGTGACGATCTGGCCCTGCCATTCGACTGGAACACTGCGGCAAAATTTGCTCGCATCAATACGATGATCGCCGCCGAAATCGCAAATGCCGATCAAGCCCCCCAATGGTATGCCGACAGCTTCTTCGGCAAAACATTTGCGCCGGGTGCGCCAAAGGCCCCGCGTCCAGCTGCCAAGTAGTCTAAGAGTCAAGACCGAGCCTCTTGTGTGGCAAAAGTGCACCACTACATTGGTAGTGAAATGAGAGGCTTGCCCGCATGAACCTTGAGAAATTCACTGACCGCGCCAAAGGGTTCTTGCAAAGCGCGCAGACCGTAGCGATCCGCATGAGTCATCAGCGGATTGGGCCGGAACATCTGTTGAAGGCATTGCTTGAGGACGAGCAGGGTATGGCGTCGGGCTTGATTAAAGCCGCGGGCGGCGATGCGCCAACGGCTCTGCGCGAAACCGATGCGGCGCTCGCCAAAGTGCCATCGGTTTCGGGTGGCGGCGCGCAACAGACGCCCGGGCTCGATAATGATGCTGTCCGCGTGCTGGATTCAGCTGAGCAGGTCGCACAAAAGGCTGATGACAGCTATGTCACGGTTGAACGCCTGTTGCTCGCGCTGGCACTGGCAACGACAACCACAGCAGGAAAAGCGCTGGCAACAGCGGGGGTAAATGCTGAAGGGCTGAATACAGCAATCAACGCACTGCGCGGTGGTCGCACCGCGGACACGGCAGGTGCCGAGGATCGCTATGACGCGCTCAAGAAATTTGCCCGCGACCTGACCGAAGTAGCGCGTGCGGGTAAGCTGGACCCGGTCATTGGCCGCGATGAAGAAATCAGGCGGACAATCCAGATTCTTGCGCGCCGGACCAAGAACAACCCGGTGCTGATCGGCGAAGCAGGCGTTGGCAAGACCGCGATTGCCGAGGGACTGGCGATCCGTATTGCCAATGGCGATGTGCCGGATAGCCTAAAGGGGCGCAAACTTCTGTCACTTGATATGGGCGCGTTAATCGCAGGCGCGAAATATCGCGGCGAGTTCGAGGAACGGCTGAAGGGTGTGCTCGATGAGGTCAAGCAGGCTGAGGGCGACATCGTCCTGTTCATCGACGAAATGCACACGCTGGTCGGCGCTGGCAAGGGCGAAGGCGCGATGGATGCGGCGAACCTGATCAAGCCAGCGCTGTCGCGTGGCGAGTTGCACTGCATAGGTGCTACCACGCTCGATGAATATCAGAAGCATGTCGAAAAAGACCCGGCGCTGCAACGGCGGTTTCAGCCAGTGTTTGTCGGAGAGCCAACCGTTGAAGACACGATCTCTATTCTGCGCGGGCTGAAGGAGAAGTACGAGTTACATCACGGTGTGCGGATCACAGACGGTGCTCTCGTGTCAGCAGCGACGCTATCGCACCGTTACATCGCCGACCGCTTTCTGCCCGATAAAGCCATCGACCTGATGGATGAAGCCGCATCGCGGTTGCGCATGGAGGTTGAATCCAAACCCGAAGAAATCGAAAATCTTGACCGCCGGATCATCCAGTTGAAAATCGAACGCGAGGCGCTCGGCAAAGAAACCGACAATGCGTCGAAAGACCGGCTAAAAACACTTGAAAGCGAATTGGCCAATCTGGAACAGCAATCGGCCGAACTGACGCAAAAATGGCAGGCGGAAAAGGAAAAGATTTCTGCCGAAGCTAAAATCATGGAGCAACTGGACGCCGCGCGCATCGAACTTGATCAGGCGCAACGCGCTGGTGATCTGGCCAAGGCGGGCGAGCTGCAATATGGCACGATCCCTGGTCTCGAAAAGCAGCTGGCCGATGCACAGGCGGCGGCAGGTAACGCCATGCTGCGCGAAGAAGTCACCGCACAGGACATCGCGTCGGTCGTCAGCCGCTGGACCGGGATTCCAGTCGACAAGATGCTCGAAGGTGAGCGCGATAAACTGCTCGCAATGGAAGAGCTGATCGGCGCACGCGTGATCGGCCAGAAAGACGCGGTCGAGGCTGTGTCCAAGGCCGTCCGCCGCAGCCGCGCTGGCCTGCAAGACCCCAACCGCCCGCTTGGCAGCTTCCTGTTCCTCGGGCCAACCGGCGTCGGCAAGACCGAATTGACCAAGGCGCTGGCCGGTTTCCTGTTCGACGACGACACCGCGATGGTCCGCATCGACATGTCCGAATATATGGAAAAACACAGCGTCAGCCGCCTGATCGGCGCGCCGCCGGGCTATGTCGGCTATGATGAAGGCGGTGTCCTGACCGAAGCGGTCCGCCGCCGCCCTTATCAGGTGGTGTTGTTCGACGAGGTCGAAAAAGCCCATCCCGACGTGTTCAACATATTGCTCCAGGTGCTTGACGACGGCCGGCTTACCGATGGCCAGGGCCGAACCGTGGATTTCGCCAACACGATCATCATCCTCACCTCGAACC
>JANMPK010000264.1:0-2137 GCA_031369825.1 Sphingomonadales bacterium | reverse complement strand
ACCTGGTCGCGGGCGTCAAGAAGATCATCGTGGTGATGGAGCATGTTGCCAAGGATGGCAGCCCGAAGTTCATCCCGGCTTGCACGCTGCCGCTGACGGGCAAGAATGTGGTCGATATGATCATCACCGACCTAGCTGTATTTCAGCGGCCCGACCACGCGTCACCGTTCAAGCTGATCGAGATGGCGCCGGGCGTGACAGCGGAGGAAGTGGCGGCAAAGACCACAGCAAGATATGAGATGGCGGTCTAACCGCAAAGATGCAGCGGATCGTCAAAGTTCTGATCGCGATTGCCGCGCTCGGCTTGGCTGGCTGGTTCGGCTATCAGGCTATATTCGGTAACAAACCTGTCTCCGCCGTGCTTGGCATATCTGCCGAAGCAGGCGATGGACTGCCCGATTCGCCCGAGGAGTGGCGGGGACGTATTGATTATCGCCAACTCGACCGGCAATTGAGCGCGTTGTCATCGCGCCCCGAAATGGCGGGGCTTGCGGTGGCGGTTATCGAGGACGGTAAACTAAGCTTCGTTCGCACCTATGGCGTTGTTGATCGATCTACCAACATAGCGGTTACGCCGGAAACCGTGTTTCGCTGGGCCTCGGTTTCGAAGACCGTGACGGGCGCATTGGCCGCGACACTGGCGAGCGAAAATGCGCTTGATCTGGAGGCTCCGATTGCCAACTGGCAAACAACGCTGCGCTTGCCAGACGCTGCAGAATCGCGGGTCACGCTGGCGCAGCTCTTGTCGCATCAGACCGGCCTTACAAAAAATGCATATGACGAGAAGTTGGAAGATGGGGAAAGCCCTGGCTTGCTGCGCGCCCGACTTGCTGACGCGCCGCTGCAATGCCCGCCCGGGACGTGCCACACCTACCAGAATATCGCTTTTGATGCCGCCAGCGAAATATTGTCGCAGGCGGCCAGCCGGCCGTTCACGAACGCCACCAGTGAACGGTTTTTCCTGCCCCTCGGCATGGGCAGCGCAAATTATGGTATGGCGGGACTGACGGGCGCAAAGAGCTGGGCGCGTCCGCATTCGGACCAGGAAGTGCGGACGCTGCGTGAAGCCTATTGGCGTGTGCCTGCGGCGGCTGGGGTCAACAGCAACATACTCGATTTCGCGCGGTGGATGCAGGCGGTGATGGGCGAACGCCCGGATGTACTGCCAACCTCTGTGCTGCGGATTGTGCAGATACCGCGCGTGGAGACGGCACGATTATACGGCGGCGCGCTGAAACAAGCGAATAGTGACGCCAAATATGGTCTGGGTTGGCGCAGCATTACTTATGCCGGGCACCGGATCGTCGGCCATTCGGGGGCCGTCGATGGCTATCGTGCCACTTTGATGTTTGATGCTGCAACGCGAACGGGTGTCGTTGCCATGTGGAACAGCAACTGGGGGGCACCATTCCGCATTCCGTTCGCGGTAATCGACAGCTATTATAAGCGTGGGGGTGTCAGCTGGCTGGACCTCAGCGATATTCCCCTGCCACAGTCTGAACCCGCCGCTGCGCCAACGAGGTAAGATGCAATGACATACACGTTGATCACCGCAAACCGGAACTATTCGAGCTGGAGCCTGCGGCCTTGGCTGTTGATGACAATGCTGGGCATCCCGTTTGAGGACCGGCTTGAACCGTTCACCAAGCCAGGCAATTACGACGAGTTTCGTGCTTTCTCGCCAACGGGGCAGGTGCCGGTATTGATTGACGAGGATAGGACTATTTGGGATTCGCTCGGCATCGCGCTTTATCTGGCTGACCGGCATGTGGGCGTCTGGCCCACCGATGAAGCGGCGCGGGCATGGGCGATGTGTGCAGTACCTGAAATGCACGGCGGTTTTTCTGCACTGCGGAACGACTGCACGATGAACGTCGGTGTGCGCGTCAAGCCAAAGCCGATGTCTGATGGGCTGAAACGCGATGTCGCGCGGATTTTTGAATTATGGACACAGGGTATGGACAGTTTTGGCGGGCCGTATCTGGCGGGGCCTCAGTTTACCGCCGTTGATGCTTTTTTCGCGCCGGTGGCGTTTCGCGTGCGGACCTATGGCTTGGATGTTGGACGCGCTGGCCAAGAGTGGGTTGATCATATGCTGATGTTGCCGCCGATGCTGGCGTGGGAAAAAGACGCGCTC
>JANMPK010000256.1:0-6028 GCA_031369825.1 Sphingomonadales bacterium | reverse complement strand
CGTGCGCTGTTGCCGACGGTCCTTGAATTGGCTGACAAAGGCGCGAAAGTGCTTTTGCTGGCCCATTTCGGTCGGCCAAAGGGGGCCAAGCATAGCGAAATGTCGGTTTCTATGGTGCTTGACGCGCTGCAAGAAGTGCTTGGCCGCGAAATCATGTTCGTGCCGGAGATCACCGGCGATGTGGTGACGCAGTCTATTGGCATATTGGCCGATGGCGATATCGCGCTTCTCGAAAACACACGGTTTTGGCTAGGTGAAGAGAAAAACGACCCTGAATTGGCAAAAGCAGTGGCAGCCAACGGCGATTTCTACGTCAATGATGCTTTTTCAGCGGCGCACCGTGCTCATGTAAGCACCGAGGGGTTGGCACATCTGCTGCCCGCTTATGCAGGACGGTCGATGGAGGCCGAACTGAAGGCATTGGAAGCAGCGCTTGGCAATCCTGAACATCCGGTCGCAGCAGTAGTTGGCGGTGCCAAGGTTTCATCAAAGCTCGATGTGCTGACCAATTTGGTGGTCAAAGTTGATCATCTGATCATTGGCGGCGGCATGGCTAACACGTTTTTGGCGGCGCGCGGTGTTGATGTTGGTAAGTCTCTTTGCGAACATGACCTCGCCGATACCGCCAACGCGATATTGGACGCGGCTGATAAGGCCGGATGCACGGTTCACCTGCCATATGACGTCGTGACGTCACTCGAATTTCGGGCCAATCCGCCAATCCGCACTGTCAATGTGCATGAAGTGGCTGCTGACGAAATGATCCTTGATGTCGGTCCGGCTGCGGTTGAAGCGCTCGCTGATGTGCTAAAAAATTGCCGCACGCTGGTCTGGAACGGTCCGATGGGGGCGTTCGAGCTGGAGCCGTTTGATGCGGCCACTGTTGCCTTGGCCAAAACCGCAGCAGCGCTGACCAAGGAGGGTTCGCTGATTTCGGTTGCCGGTGGCGGTGACACGGTTGCGGCGCTCGCTCATGCAGGTGTCACGCAAGATTTCACCTTTATATCGACCGCAGGCGGCGCTTTCTTAGAATGGATGGAAGGCAAGCCATTGCCGGGCGTGGAGGCATTACAGGTTCAAAATTAAGTATAAGCCGGGCAGCGATTATGCCCGGCTTATTTTTACATCACAGTGCATACGTATGCCCTAAACGACGCCAGAAGGACGAATGAATGAATGACCCGAAAATGATGCAGCAAATGGAAACCGGACAGGGCTTTATTGCGGCACTTGACCAGAGTGGTGGTTCCACGCCCAAGGCGCTCAAAGGCTATGGTATCGAGGAACAAGCGTTTTCTAATGATGAGGAGATGTTTGCGCTGATCCACGCTATGCGCACCCGCATCATCACATCGCCATGCTTTAACGGCGAAAAAGTCATCGGCGCGATTCTGTTCGAACGTACGATGGATGGTGAAGCAGACGGGAAGCCTGTTCCAACCGCATTGTGGGAACGCGGTGTCGTGCCTTTCCTGAAAGTTGACAAAGGCTTGGAAGACGAAGCTGACGGCGTCCAGTTGATGAAACCTATACCTGATCTGGATGCGCTTTTAGTCCACGCGAAAGCAAAAGGCGTTTTCGGCACCAAGAAACGTTCGGTTATCAATTTGGCATCGAAAACCGGCATTGCTGCAATCGTGAAGCAACAGTTTGAAGTTGCGAACCTGATATTGGGTCACGGGCTGATGCCGATGATTGAGCCTGAAGTGAACATCAAGAGCGCAGAACGCGCGCAGTGCGATGCGATTTTGCGTGACGAACTTCTTAAGGCACTTGATGCTTTGCCGGATGACAAGCGGGTCATGCTCAAACTGTCGATCCCTGCCGAAGCCAATCTGTACGCGTCTTTGGTCGATCATCCTCGCGTGTTGCGCGTTGTGGCATTGTCTGGTGGTTTCGCTCGCCCGGAAGCCTGCGTCGAGCTAGCCAAAAACAAGGGCATGATCGCCAGTTTCTCGCGCGCGTTACTCGAAGATCTGCGCCACCAGATGAGCGATGACGAGTTCGACCAGTCATTGGGTCAGGCAATAGAGGAAATCCACCAGGCGTCAGCTAGCTAGGAAAAGTTTGGAGAGCGGCGGACAGTTTGCCGGGCGAGGTTTATTACAACCCACCGGCAAACTGAAAGCTGAAGCGGTAATCGCTGGGGACCAGCTCCTTACCATTGCCCGCCATTCTTGATGGTTTAACGTCGGTAAGCGTGAGCGCGCCGTCGGCAATTTGTATTGGCTCGCCAAGCGTCAACTCAACTTGCCGCTCCCCGTCTGCCTTAACCCACGCCGCCAATATCCGGACTCGGCCTGCCCATATGCAGCGTGCATTCATCGGGCAACGGCTGTCTTCGATGAGCTTGATCGGGCGTATCTTCGGCCCGTCTACATAAGCTGTCTGGCCAAATGCTACGTCAATGCCGTCTGATTTGGTGGGCTGGATAGTTGCACAGGCGGTGGTGGTCATCAGGAGGGCTGCGCAGGCTAGGGTTTTGATTATCATATTGTACGGTTGCGGGATCAAGGCTGACCAAGTGATGAACGCTATTCCAGAAACAATGGGTTGGCGCTAAGGCGCGAACATGATTACGCCACCTTGCCAGCTTTATCTTATTTCCCCGCTCAACGTTGGTGGCGATTTTCCTGCCAAATTGGAGGCTGCATTGTCTGCCGGACCCGTTGCTGCATTCCAGTTCCGGGTGAAAAACATTGACCAGCATGAAGCTGCGGCGCTTGCCGAGCCTTTGCAGGCAATATGTGCGACATATGATGTGGCGTTCATTGTCAATGATAGCGTGGCGTTGGCAAAGCGCTTGGACGCGGACGGTGTGCATTTGGGGCAGGGCGACGGTGATGTTGCCGATGCGCGCACGCAACTGGGTAAAAAGTTCCAGATTGGCGTGACCTGCCACAACAGCCGCCATCTTGCGATGGAAGCAGCCGAAGCTGGTGCAGATTATGTTGCCTTTGGTGCGTTTTACCCAACCACCACAAAAGACGTCGAACATGTCGCCGATCTCGACACCATTGAAAAATGGTCGCGGGTAATGGAAATTCCCTGCGTTGCGATTGGCGGTATCACGACTGAAAATGCAAAGCCTATCATCGAAGCGGGCGCAGATTTCATCGCCGTTAGCAGTGCGGTTTGGAACCATCCAGCAGGGCCAGCAGAAGCCGTGAAGGCGTTTAACGCCCTGCTTGCCTAATCGGCCATGCACCGCTAAAGGCCGCTGCCAATAGCACGCTTTGGCGCGCTTGCTCTTTCCATTTGTTAGCGAGTTCTTCTCATGAAAATCAACGCGGTTGAAATCAAGCCGGGTAACATCCTTGAATATGAAGGCGGACTCTGGAAAACCGTCAAAACCGCGCATACCCAACCGGGCAAGGGCGGCGCGTATATGCAGGTCGAACTTAAAAATCTGCGCGATGGCCGCAAGAATAACATCCGTTTTCGTTCGGCCGAAAGCGTGGAAAAGGTTCGCCTAGACCAGAAGGATTTTCAGTTTCTGTATGCAGAGGGCGAGAACCTTGTCTTCATGGACAAGGATACCTATGACCAGGTGACTTTGCCAAGCGACTTGCTTGGGGACGCGGCTGCGTTCCTGCAGGATGGCATGGATGTCGTCATGGAAATGTATGATGATGAGGCGCTTTCGGTCGCTTTGCCCGACCAGATCGAGGCGATGATCGTTGAAGCCGACGCTGTCGTCAAAGGCCAAACCGCTTCATCGAGCTATAAACCCGCAATTCTCGACAATGGCGTTCGCGTCATGGTGCCGCCGTTTATCGGTGCGGGTACAAAGATCGTGGTCGATGTCTACGCGCGGGAATATGTGAAGAAGGCCGACTGATGCCAGCATTGACGGGCCTATTGACCATCATGGAAAAGGCCGCGCGCAAAGCGGGTGGCAAGCTGCGCCGCGACTTTGGCGAGATCGAGCATTTGCAGGTTTCGCAAAAGGGCCCTGCCGATTTTGTGTCGAAGGCTGATCAAAAATCCGAAGACACGATATTCCACGAGCTTGAAAATGCGCGGCCTGACTGGGGCTTCCTGATGGAAGAAACCGGCGAAATTGTAGGCACACCGGGCAAGCCGCGATTTATCGTCGATCCGCTGGATGGCACCACCAACTTCCTGCATGGCATCCCGCATTTTGCGATCTCGATCGCGGTGCAAGACCCGAAGCCCGACGGTTCGGGCTGGGGCGATATCTTTGCAGCGCTCGTCTACAACCCGATTACCGACGAGAGTTTCTGGGCGGAGCGCGGTAAAGGCGCCTATCTTGGCCACAAAAGGCTGCGCGTATCGGCGCGGCGTCAGCTTAACGAAGCGCTGATTGCTACCTGCACACCGTATAAAGGTCATGGCGACTTTGAAGAATGGGGCAGGGTTATGAACGCCATTGGCCCTGAAGTCGCCGGAATCCGACGCTTTGGTGCCGCCAGCCTTGACCTCGCTTGGCTCGCCGCTGGCCGCTATGACGGGTTTTGGGAAAGCGGATTGGCGCCGTGGGACACCGCCGCCGGATGTCTGATCGTGCGCGAAGCAGGCGGCTTTGTGACCGACTATCGTGGCCGAAGCCCGCATATCGCCGATGCGCAAGTTTTGGCAGCAAATGACATCTTGCACAGCAAGTTGCATAAACTGTTAGCAGGTGCGCTCAAATAAACTGCTAAATGACGGTAAAAAGCGCTGTGCGCCACTTGCGGCACTGCACAACACTGCCTAAAAGCGCGGCATATTCTGGGGTCTAGGCGAGTCTGTTTGTGACTGATTTATCGCAATATCTACCGATATTATTGTTCCTCGTCGTGGCGATGGGGATATCGACGTTGTTCGTGCTCCTACCGATGGGTGTATCGCGCCTGACCGGTGCGCATCAGCCAACCGAGGCAAAGCTGACCGAATATGAATGCGGCTTTCCCGCTTTTGAGGATTCGCGCAGTCAGTTTGATGTCCGCTTTTACCTCGTTGCCATCCTGTTTATCATCTTCGATCTTGAGGCCGCATTTCTGTTCCCTTGGGCGGTTAGCCTTGGTGAAACCGGCTGGGAGGGCTGGGGCACGATGATGCTGTTCCTGTTCGAACTGGTGATCGGCTTCATTTACGCTTGGAAAGTGGGAGCGCTCGAATGGGAGTGATCGAAAAAGCACCAACCGCGCCGGACACTAATTTCTTTAAGGAAATCGACAGCGAAGTCAGCGACAAGGGCTTTGTCGTGACTTCGACCGAGGATCTGTTCAACTGGGCGCGGACGGGCTCGCTTTGGCCGATGACCTTCGGGCTCGCCTGCTGCGCGGTTGAGATGATCCACGGCTATATGCCACGCTACGATTTTGAACGCTTCGGCATCGCCCCGCGCGCCAGCCCGCGACAATCGGACGTAATGATCGTGGCGGGCACGCTGTGCAACAAGATGGCACCGGCGCTGCGCAAGGTATACGACCAGATGTCCGAGCCGAAATATGTGATTTCGATGGGCAGCTGCGCCAATGGCGGTGGCTATTATCATTATAGCTATAGCGTGGTGCGCGGTTGCGACCGGATTGTGCCGGTGGATATCTATGTACCGGGCTGCCCTCCGACCGCCGAGGCATTGCTATACGGCATTATGCAGCTGCAAAGAAAAATCCGTCGCACCGGGACGATCGAACGGTGAGCCATTCCGCGCCTCTCATTGAGAAGCCGAAGGGCACCGTTGCCGCGATCCGCAAGGCGCTGGGCAAGGATTTGCTGTCGGTCGAGGAAGAATATGGCGAAGTTGCGCTATATGTAAAGCGCGATGCGCTGGTTGGCGTGCTGGTGCAACTGCGCGATACTTGCGATTCCCAGCAATTGATGGAAATCGCGGGCGTGGACTGGCCCGATCGTGATCCGCGTTTCGAGGTGGTCTACTGTCTGCTCAGCCTGACGAAAAACCACCGTGTTCGCGTGCATGTGGCGACCAATGAAGATACGCCAGTTCCGTCGGTAACCGAAATATGGCCCGTGGCGGGCTGGCTCGAACGCGAAGTGTTCGACATGTATGGTGTGCTGT
>JANMPK010000236.1:0-1553 GCA_031369825.1 Sphingomonadales bacterium | reverse complement strand
AACGGCCATACTCGCCGCTTCATCAAGAGGAGAATGTCGATGCACCGCCCCATATTGATCGCCGCCCTTGTTTCCGTGTCGCTCTTGGGGGCCTGCAAGAAAGCTGAGCAAACCCCGGCTAGCGATCCGGCAGTTTCTACCGAAACGACCGCGGCACCCGCTGAAACAGCGCTTGCGACCGTCGATGTTGCGGCATGGGCGGGCAAATGGACCGGACCCGAAGGAATGTACGCAATTGTCACCCCCGGCGCCGACGGCAAAGTCGCTCTTGAAATGCAATCCGATCTCGATACCAAAGGCACTTACGAGGGAACCGCCACCGCCGAAGGCATCGGCTTCAAGCGTGGCGCGGAATCGTTAGTGCTGAAAAAGGCGACCGGCGATGAAACCGGCCTCAAATATCTCGCCGGAAAGAAGGACTGTCTGATGGTGAAATCGGGCGAAGGCTATTGCCGGGAGTGATTCAAGCCGCTTCGGCCACTCGCATTTCCATGCGATCCCAAATTTCGGTCAGCGCAACAGTCAACTCACGCATCATCGCTTCGTTGTGCTGCGGACCGGGCGTAAAGCGTAGCCGTTCGGTGCCGCGCGGAACGGTGGGATAGTTGATCGGCTGTACATAGACACCGTATTCGGCGAGCAGAATGTCGCTGATCTTTTTGGCCTTGATTGGGTCACCGACCATCAACGGGACGATATGCGTTTCGCTGTACATCACGGGCAGGCCAGCGTCGGCAAGCAACTGCTTCAGCATCGCAGCGTGCGCCTGTTGCGCATCGCGCTCTTCGCTCGAAGATTTGAGATGCTTTACCGAAGCAAGCACACCCGCGACCAGCACCGGCGACAGCGACGTGGTAAAAATGAACCCAGGGGCATAAGAGCGGATAACATCGACGATCCGTTGGTCCGCCGCGATATAGCCGCCCATCACGCCGAATGCCTTACCCAGCGTGCCTTCGATTATCGTGACGCGGTCGGCAACGCCGTCACGCTCGGTAATGCCACCACCATGTTCGCCGTACATGCCGACCGCATGGACTTCGTCGCAATAGGTCAGCGCGTTATACTTGTCGGCAAGGTCGCAAATTGCGGCAATGGGCGCGACGTCGCCGTCCATCGAATAGACGCTTTCGAAGGCGATCAGCTTTGGCGCATCGCAATCGTCGGCAGCAAGCAATTCTTCGAGATGTGCAAGATCGTTATGCCGCCAAACCCGCTTTTCGCAGCCCGCGTTGCGGATACCCGCTATCATCGAGGCATGATTTAACTCGTCCGAATAGATGATGCAGCCGGGCAAAATCTTGGCCAATGTCGAGAGCGTCGCGTCGTTCGAAACATAGCCCGAGGTGAACAGCAACGCGCCGCCCTTGCCATGCAAATCGGCCAGTTCATGCTCGAGCTCGACATGGTAATGCGTGTTGCCGCCGATGTTGCGCGTGCCGCCCGAACCGGCGCCAACGTCATGCAACGCCTCTTCCATCGCCGCGATCACTTTGGGATGCTGGCCCATGCAAAGATAGTCATTCGAGCACCACACAGTAATCGGTTTCGGC
>JANMPK010000234.1:0-17762 GCA_031369825.1 Sphingomonadales bacterium | reverse complement strand
ATCACCACACTGGTTATATCGGCGGGATCAAGGGCATTACCGCAGGCAAAGTGCTTGAGGGCAAATTCCCTGAGCGCGTGCTTGAAAAGGCTGTGGAGCGCATGGTTCCGCGTGGTCCGTTGGGTCGTGCGCAGATGCGCGCGCTTCACCTATATAACGGAACCGATCATCCACATGATGGCCAACAGCCAAAGACGCTCGACGTCGCTTCCATGAACCGCAAGAACAAGGTGGGTGCATAATGTCTGAAGTTGAAACCACCGCGACATCGCTGGCTGATCTGGACAGCATCGCAACCCCGCAAGCGCCTGCGCAAATTGCTGCGGTCATTCGTGAGCAAGAGCTTGATGCACAGGGCCGTGCTTATGCAACCGGTCGCCGTAAAGACGCTGTTGCCCGCGTTTGGATCAAGCCCGGTTCGGGCAAGATCGTCGTCAATGGCCGCGATCAAGCCATCTATTTTGCGCGTCCTTCGCTCCGTCTGGTCATCAACCAGCCGTTTGGCGTGACCGAGCGTGTTGGCCAATATGATGTGATGGTCACCGTCAAGGGCGGCGGACTTTCAGGGCAAGCTGGTGCTGTGAAGCACGGCATTGCCCAAGCATTGTCGAAATATGAACCCACACTGCGCAGTGCGGTCAAGGCCGAAGGCTACCTGACCCGCGACAGCCGCGTCGTTGAACGTAAGAAATACGGCAAAGCGAAAGCCCGTAAGAGCTTCCAGTTCTCGAAACGATAAATTTATCATGCACGGGGCAGTCAAATGCCCCGGCTTGCTAGGGAAGGCGGCTCTGACGGGAGCCGCCTTTTTTCGTTATAAGAGCAACTTTGCGTGGTTAACGGCTGGTTTACCATTTTCAGCTAGCGCTAAGCATTGATGTAAGTGTGACGAGGCGCGCGATGAGCGATACGAGCCATTTCAAGGATATGTTTGCGTTCTTCAATGATGTGAAGGGCGAGTGGGCCCTGCTGCGCCGATCGGCCAGTATCGCCAATCGCGAATTGATGGTGGCGCAATTGCAAGCCGCCGCGCGTTCGCATGTGGCTGTGTTCATTTCCGGGCTGGTCACGATTTGGCCTGCGCTTGCAATTCTATGGTTTGGCGGTGCCAATCCTAAATTCGCACAATATTGCGCACCGCTTTATACAGTTGCCGCGATCACCGGTTACCGGGTGCATGTCCGTGTTCGCGCCTATGTCGCCGAAGCCGACCCAGAGGGCCGTTATATATTGTTTTTACGACGACTATTTGTTCTGCAAACGGCTATTGCTGCGTTCAGCTTTGTATTGCTACTTGGCGACATCTGGAGCGTTAATACCGCCACTGGCTTAATCGTCGCCAGCGCGATGACCTTCGGTATGATCGCGGTTGGTGCGTTGATCTATTTGTGCCTGCCTGCAGCGATGATGATGTGGCTGGCGATCATGACAATCGGCGGTGCTGCAGCTGCTACGCTTTCGGGTATCGACATGCCGTGGTTTTTTTATGTCGGCATCACGATTTTCGGCGTTTCTTTGCACCGCGTTGCGATGATGCAGTGGCGCTCTTTCATGCAATCCATCGACAATGCCCAGGCCTTTGCTCATTCCCAAGAACAGTTTTTCGCCGCTGAGCAGGACCGGTTTCTGGCAGTTGAGACCGAACGGCGCAACACCAACATCGCTCGTTCCGAAGAACGCGAGGCTGCCGATGTCGAACGACGTCAGGCGATGTCCACGCTTGCCAACGAGTTCGAACATTCGGTGCATGCAATTATTGACGTCATGGAGGCAGCAGTGCGCGCCGTTGGCGAATCTTCGCAGCAATTGGCAGCAATCGGCACCCAAACACGCGAACGCACTGACGCCATGGCGGACATGGCCTCAAATATGAGCTCTGCCATCAACATGGTTGCCGCCGCGACGCGACAATTGAGCGACTCATCCGATTCGATCTCAGGACAGGTTCAAGACCAAGTTCGTGCGTCTGATGCAGCCACGACGAGCAGCAAGCAGGGCAGCGGTGTGATGGCGCATCTGGCTGGTGAGGCCGAAAAGGTCGGAGAGATCGCGGCGATGATTCAGGACGTGGCGGGTAAGACCAACTTGCTTGCGTTGAATGCGACGATCGAAGCCGCCCGCGCTGGCGAAGCTGGGCGAGGATTTGCCGTTGTTGCACAGGAGGTGAAAAGCCTTGCGAACCAGACCCACGGAGCCATTGCGTCGGTGACGGACACAGTGTCGACTATTAAAGAGCAGATGGACAATGCCGCACGGATGGTTGGCACTGTGGCGCAAAAGATGAACCAGGTGCAGCAGGGCGCGGGCAATATTGCGACCGCGATTACCCAGCAGCAGGCGGCTACACGCGACATTACGGCCCATGCCGAACATGCCGCGCAAGATGCCGAACATGTCCGTGAGTTCAGCAAGGAAGTGAATGTCGCGGCGGTACAAGTCGGTGAGGTTGCTGACGAGATGCAGCATGTGATGGCGGGTCTTGAAAGCCGTGCGGTTGCGCTGCGCGAAGCGAGCCGGAATTTCCTCGACCGGTTAAGGGCGGCCTAAATAGCGCGATATCACAATTGGGATCATGGCTTCTTTCCAATATTGTAAAAATGTAACATTGCCACTGCTGTCACGCTATATGCCAAAATCGCATATGCGGCACCCACCGACCCGAGAGCGGGAAGCAATATGATCATAATTGCGATTAACAACAACGCTGAAATAGCGCGGATGATAAGGCTGATATGGGGTTTTCCAACCGCCATAAGATGCGGTTCATAACCAACGCCAAACAGCTCAATGGCCGAAGCACATGCCAAAATCAGCAGAATTGGATAAGCGGGCAGGAATTCCGGCCCTGCGATCAATAGCAAAATCGGGCGCCCAGCAAAAAATGCCAGTAACGTTAATAACACCGCCCCAATTGCCGCAATCCAGCGCAGCTGTCCGAACAATATTGTGCCCTCGCCGGTATTTCCGTGCGCATGCAAGGTGCTGAATTCGGCATACATTGAACGGCTGAGCATCTCGGCAAAACGGGATGCTGCGTCCTTCAATTGATAGGCAAGCCGAAAAAACCCGGCCGCCGCAGGGCCAACAACAAAGCCTACCACCAATAAGGGAACTTGTTGCGCCACGGACTTTAACGTTACCCCAGCATTGGTAACAAAAGCGAAATTATAGAAACGGTTATGGGATGCGGGGACAGTTCTGATCTCTGCGAGGGTCGTTCTGGTCGGGCGCACCGGTGTATTCAGCCGGACAAGCACCCAATGAGCCGCCGTTGCCAAAATTTCAGCCAATGCCCATGCCGCAAGAAACCCCTCGACCGTCGGCGCAACTTTCCATGCGACAAGTGCACCCAATAGCCGCACCAAGGGTATGACGGCTGCTGCCAATGCGCCATCCCTGAACCGGTCATATAGCCGCAGCACGCCTATCGCGCTCGATTTGATGGAGAGCAACATCACGGCAGAAAACAGCAGAGCGGACACTGTGAAATCATCCGACCAGCCAAAGCGGTCGGCAAAAATCAATATCACCACAGCCGCCAGCAACAATCCTATGATGGCGGTGCCTAGATCAATCAATATGCAGTATGCGGTCAGGCTATTGTTTTTTTGCAACGCCATACCGTCATTGTTTGCAAGATTGTGGTTTCCAAAACGGATGACCAGCTGCCAGCTCTGAAAAGAGACAATCGCCGAAATTGCCTGTGCGGTGCCAAATACCAGCGTAAAATAACCAAACTGTTCCGGGCCGAGCAGCTGGGTCGCCAGTGCAAGATAGAATAGGCTTAGTGCGGCACCAAAGCCTTTGCCCGCCATCAACCAGGCAAGATTGTTCAGAACGCGGGCAAGCGGCCTGTCGCTTTGGAAATAGTCTCGCAATGGCATCCATTGTTCGCTACAAAAAAACAAAGCGCCGCGATAGTCCAACGATTATCAACGACATAAATCGGCCATCTTTGCCATCCAAACGCCCGAATTATGGTTACGAAAGCTATTATCCTCAGTGCAGGCCAAGGTTCGCGCTTGCTTCCACTCACCGCTGAGCGCCCGAAATGCCTTATCGACTTTTCTGGAAAAAGTTTGATCGCTTGGCAGGTGGAGGCACTGTTCGCCCATGGCGTGAACGATATCGATATTGTGACCGGCTTCATGACTGAAATGGTCGAGAGCGAGTTGGAGAGCCTAGCCCGACCCGGTTTAACCCTCAACACCTGCTTTAACCCGTTTTACAAAGTCGCAGATAATCTTGCGTCATGCTGGATGGCGCGTGAATCAATGAATCAGGATTTCCTGATTCTTAATGGCGACACCCTTGTTTCAAAGGACATCATAGCCAAGGTTGTCCAGCCTAGTTCTTGGCCGATTGCAGTGACCGTTGACATCAAAGACCATTATGACAGCGACGACATGAAAGTGTCGCGTACTGGGGAAAAGCTGATCGCGATAGGCAAGACACTCAGCGCCGCACAAAGCAACGCAGAGTCGATCGGCTTTTTGGCTTTTCGCGGGGTGGGTGTCGATCTTTTTCGCGACGCTGTCGATTCGTACATGCGCACTCCAGCAGGCGTCGAAAATTGGTATTTGAAAATTATTGATTCAATAGCGCCGACCGGCAAGGTTGGCACGGTCTCAATCGAGGGACTTGAATGGAGCGAGGTCGATTTTCTGAACGACATAGAAATCGCAACGCGTCTGACGGATAAATGGGCAGCTAACGGCAGACCTGCTTGATCAGATCGGCGGCAACAGCAGCGGCGTCGTTATTGGTGTCGCCAAACGCTCGTAGTCCGGTATTTTTCTGAATTTTTCGATATTGCAGGTGGCGGGTGGCCGACCTATCCAATGCCGGTAAAAGCTGACTGATATCGTCTATCACATCGCCGAAATGCCACATATAATAATCAGGACTGTTCCGCCATTCGGCCTGATGCCCATTGATAAAAACACAAGGCCGCGGTTCGGCTATAAATTCATAGACCTGGCTGGATACGTCGCCGAGATAAATGTCCGCTGCCATCGTATACGTCATATCCATCGAACGATCTGAGCCCGGATCGATAATTATGCGGTCAGATATGGCAAGCGCAGTCCACCGCGCTTTTTCTTCGGCAGACGATCCTGCGAACAGCCTTACATGAGGTGCGACGATCAAATTATATCGGCCGTCAAATGCTATGCTTTCAATGATCTGTCGGCCAAAACCAGACCAAGATGAGAGCGCTTCGTCAAAGTGGGGATTATAGCATATTGTCGGACGGTCATTGGTAAACAGATTGCTGCTTTGGCGCGCACGCAAACGACGAAGGGCCGATAATTTGACATAGCCTGAGACAAAGCAGTTATCATCATCGACGAGCTTTAGCGACATCATGCGCTGCTTGTCTTTCTCTCCGGCCACAATGACATAATCGAACATGGCGATGCGCTTATCAAAACCTTGCGCGCGGTCGCCTGCGCCGTGTGGAATGTGTATCGTTAATGGCTGTCGTCCGGGCATCCTGCACAGCAAAGTGCTTGTCCGTTCTGCAGCGACCAGTGCGTCGCATTGGCGCAATTGCCTGTTCCAGCAGAGCAACCGAAGAACCTTTAGATCACGCCACTTCGGCATCAGCGCGCCAATCCACCGTAAGGCTGCCGGCAGCTCCATCTTTATCAGTGCTATTGCGGTTGCTGCCGCGCCCAACTCGGCCAGCATTCCGTTCAATATGCGTTCGTCATCGGCATTATTGACAAAGGCCCGAACGGATACGGAAGGATCTAGTGAGAGCGCTGCAGCGACAGGCGCCAAATGCCAAAAATGATGCGGGCCGCCAACAAAGCTGAAGCTGACGGTGCACCGCACTATGCTATAGCTGCAAGCATCGACACCAGCTTGCCGATTTGTGCATCTGTCAATGAGACTGCCGAAGCGAGATCAGGCATCTTTGGCCAGCCAGCGTCAACAAACTGTATCCCCTCCCACTGTCTTGCGCCTTCATAACGCGGTATCACATGAAAATGGACATGGGGATCAACCATCATCAGCATGAGATAGTTTATTTTTTCATATTCGACTTCCGATGACAGCGAATTTTCGATATTTTTGATCACAACTGCCAGCTCGGCATATGCCTCTGAATCCAGATCGCTGAAAGCAGTGGCTTCAGATTTCGCGGCGAGGATTACTGACCCCAATGTGGGCTGGGCAATCCGCAGCAAAACCACCCAATGCGCAAATTCTGCGATCAGGGTTTGCGGGTAGCCGAACTTCTTTATCGTATCATTTATCATATTTCGTCCATCCATGACCTGATGGGCAAGTTTTTTGCACGGCGCATTTCGGCCTGTAACAGCCGGACGAAATGGAAAAGGCAGGATAAAATAGTCCAGATTGCAACACAGATCAAACCGATGTCGGGCCTAATTAAGAGCATGGACAGGAATAAAATGATCATATTCGGATTGCGCCGCGCTGTAATCAGACGAAATTGTGAATCGATTTTTCCCCATACGTGAATGTGCATCATGTTATTGCGCTGGATAAACGCGCCTTCGATTAAGCGCTGTACAACATAACCGCCTACTATCGCGGCAATAACAATCCAGAAAGTTCGTGGTGAATAGGCCTGTCCCCATGCAGACAGGCCAACGGCCCATGCCCACCACCAAAAGGGCGGGTGGACCAGATCAATGCCGTGATCGAAGATGTCGCCCCATTTGCTGGAGGTAATGGTGCACCGTGCAAGTTTGCCATCAACGGTATCCAGCACCATGAAGACCAACCCTGCCGCCATCGCCCACCAATAATGCCCGAACCACATCAGGTAGGTTGCCAACAGGCACAGCACAAAGCCGATGGCTGTTACTTGATTAGGCGACATATTTATTTTTGCCGCACCGCGCGTCAGCACCAACGCCCATTCAGGCCATAGATATTTGGTCAGTATATCGGTCACGCCCTTATAGGCCCCGAAATAGCTGGCGCGTTCGAGTGAGCGGATATTTTCCGGGATCAGCCGGTCGATAAATGGTGATATGCGCTTGCGCAGTTGTTTGTTTTCGATCTGCCAGCCGCTTTCAATGGCGATGATTGTCAGGCCCTGTGTGTCGGCAATCGAATTATTGGCCGACATCGCAGCAGCGACTGCCTTTGCCGTCATGTCGTTATTGCAGTGAGCGACCACCGGAACACCGCCCTTGGTAATCACAAGACCGGGTTGCTTGGCGACATGTTGATATAAGGTCGGGTCCCAAGCAAACGAAGCATTGGTTATCATTTGCGCGCCATCTATGTTGGCATCTAACCATATATGGCCTGCTGCCGAAGCGATCCGGCGGGTCCGTTCTTTGTTGGAAATGCCCCACAATTTTATCGGATTATCGCCGACATAGGTTGCATGAATTTTGGCGGCAAAGGGTTCGGAAATAGCGGTCATCTAAAGTCCACTATCTGCCAATGGTTGGCTTTGGCAAGGGTGCGCAGCTTGTGACCTGGATTGGCAACGACGAGCATTGCGTCATCAACCCAATTCAACATCGGCGCATCGCTAGGGTGATCGGTATAAAACCGAAGATGCGCGTCGCCGCGTTGCAATCTTTGTGCCGCAAGCCATGCTTGGACCATTTTCAGCTTTTCGGACGCATAGCAATTTTCACCCATAATTCTGTTGCTGACACGATCACCGGGCAGAATGTCATGGCGCGTAGAGATGATGGCATCAAAGCCAAGCCTTATGCCAATTTCCTCGGCATAAAATTGCGGAGCGGCTGTTGCCAAAACCAGTAGGCGTTTATTGCTCCTGTCAATCTCGACCGACTGTATCGCCCCGGGTTGCAGGTCATCTGACAGGACATGGTCGGCAAACTGCACCGCAACATGTTGTAGCTTATCGCGCGGAATTTGTCTTCCGATGAACAATGCGATGCCAAATTGTTTAAGCGGCTTGCGACCATAAAACCCCAACCGATAGCCAATTAATGCACCCAACCATAACGGCAAAGCCGCCAATCTATAACGCTGTTCTCTCCAGGTATAGAACAACAAGAAACGGGTAAATGTGGGGCGCCGGGTTATGGTCTTATCAAGATCATATATTGCAATATTCATTTTCCGTCGCCAAGCCCTTAGCACAGGCCGCGTCAGATTATCTGCGTTTCGACCAAAGTGATTTGAGTTTAGGAGAACCAACATGCAAGCGCAATGGACCTGCATTGTCCTCGCTGGACAGCGGCCGGGCGTTGATGCTTTGGCAGATAATTTCGGGATATCTTGGAAGGCGCTGGTGCCACTTTGCGGCGAACCTATGATTACGCATGTTATCCGCTCGCTTCACAGATCTCCTTATATTGGGAAAATCATTGTCCTGACGCAGAGCGTTGAGGCATTGGAAGATGCAGTCAGGGCTGGCGGTGGAGCGGAGATAGCAACCAGCGAAAGCAGCATATCGCTTAGTATCAAGAAGGTTGTCGAGACGCTTGCCTTCGTAGCGCCGGTGCTTGTGACGACGGCCGACCATCCGCTTTTGACCCCCGCCATGATCGAAGAGTTTGTGCAAAATGCGAATGGCGATCTGGCGATTGCGATGGTGGAGCAAAAAGCTATGATCGCACGGTTTCCCGGTGCCAAGCGGACATGGCTACGCTTTTCAGATGGTGCCTGGTCGGGGGCAAATTTGTTTGCCCTGATGTCTGACAAAACCTTGCCTGCGCTGGATCTGTGGGCCGAGGCTGAACAGGATCGCAAAAAAACATGGCGGCTTTTCCTGCATTTTGGTTTCGACCTTGCCTTTCGTGCGATCACGAGGACCATCGGGTTGCAGGATGCCTTGGCGAAAGCCGGAAACCGGTTGGGATTGGTAGCGAAATTAGTGCCAATGTCTGACCCTGTCGCTGCCATAGATGTTGATAAGGTGAGCGATCATATTCTGGCTGAAAGCATATTGGCGCAGCGCTCGGGCGACGTTGGCTGATCTTTGGTCGTTTGATTACCGCCCCATCTTCTTTTGCCGCCGCCGCTGCACAGACGACCCGATCCCCATAGCCTCGCGGTATTTGGCCACTGTCCGCCGTGCGATGTCGAAGCCTTTGCTGGTCAGAAGATCGACCAACGTATCGTCCGACAATATCTTCACGCCCTCATTGTCGATCAGCGTCTTGATATGGCTCTTCACGGCCTCCGCCGACGCACCGTCGCCATCCGCCGACTGAACGCCTGACGAGAAGAAATATTTTAGATCAAACAGCCCGCGGTCGCAGCTTAGATATTTGTTGCTGGTGACCCGGCTGACCGTCGATTCGTGCATTTCGATTGCCTCGGCGACTTGCCGTAGCGTTAGCGGGCGCAAATGCGCGACGCCTTTGCGGAAGAAGCCGTCCTGCTGCTTCACGATCTCGGTTGCGACCTTCATGATCGTGCGTTGGCGCTGGTCCATCGCTTTGATCAGCCAATTGGCATCGGCCATACAGTCGTTCAGCCATGACTTTGTCGCCTTGTCCGCGCCGAGCTCTGCATAATAATTTTTATTGATCAATATGCTTGGCAAGTTAGCGCTGTTGAGCTCGATCGCCCAGCCGGCACCCCGCGCCGTGATGAAGATATCGGGGGTGACCGCGACGCTGGCATCGCTTTCGAACCGGCATCCGGGCTTGGGATCATAGCCGCGCAGTTCGGTCAGCATATCACGCAGATCTTCATCGTCGACGCGGCACATGCGTTTCAACTGGTCAAATGCGCCTTTGGCAACAAGGTCAAGATTGTCGATCAGCTTCGCCATGCAAGGGTCATAGCGGTCGGCCTCTTTGGCTTGCAGCGCTAGGCATTCGGACAGATTACGCGCGCCGACACCGGTCGGGTCGAATGTCTGGATTGCCGCCAGCGCATCTTCCAAATCCACCATCGCCACACCCAGTCGGTGTGCGGTCGCGAGCAAGTCGGCACCAAGATAACCGGTGGGCTCGATCTGTTCGATCAGTTGCTGCGCCAGAACCAGCCTCTGCCCCGACAGGCTTGTCCCCGCTTGATAGAGCAGATGCTCGCGCAGCGAAATGTCGGCGGCGGCAAAGCTGTCGAAATCTGCCCCTTCTCCTGTTGCGCCACTCGCCGCACCACCGCCCGAAAGGCCCAACATTCCGTCGGCCCCGCTTGCGCTATCGGCAACCCCGTCATGGTGGAAAGTCTCTGCAGTGAAATCGACGTCGAGCGCCTCGCTTGCCGCCATGTCATTGCCGCCCAGCACCTCATCGCTGTCGCGCTCGCCGCTTTGGGTGCTGGGTAATATCGGGCCGTCATCGAACGGCACTTCTGCTGGTGCTTCGTTGCTGCCGGTTTCAAGCAACGGGTTGCGCTCAATCTCTTCGGCAATGAATGCCTCGATTTCCAGCGACGACAATGTGAGCAGCTTGATCGCCTGCTGCAATTGCGGCGTCATGACCAGTGACTGGCTTTGGCGTAAATCGAGGCGGGGGGCTAAGGACATGGTTTCAACAGAAGCCTGTCAATTTTCATTACATTTCAAAACTCTCGCCCAGATACAGGCGACGGACATTGGGGTCGGCGACCAGCGCCTCGGGCGAACCGGCGAACAATACCTGCCCACCATAAATGATGCAGGCGCGGTCGACGATGTCGAGTGTTTCACGCACATTATGGTCGGTGATCAGCACGCCGATATTGCGCGTTTTCAAATCCTTGATCAAATCACGAATATCGGAAATGGAAAGCGGGTCGATGCCGGCGAACGGTTCGTCGAGCAGCATGATCGAAGGGTTCGCGGCCAGCGCCCGGGCAATCTCACAGCGCCGCCGCTCACCGCCCGACAATGCCATTGCCGGTGCGCCGCGCAATTTGGTCAGCCCGAATTCGCCGAGCAATTTGTCTAGCCGTTCGGCGCGTGGTCCAAGTTCGGGCTCCGACATTTCGAGCACCGCGCTGATATTCTGCTCGACCGTCATGCCGCGAAAGATCGAGGTTTCCTGTGGCAAATAACCAAGCCCCAAGATCGCGCGGCGGTACATTGGCAGGCGGGTGATATCCTCACCATCAAGCATGATCCGCCCGCTATCGGGCTTCACCAGCCCCATGATCGAATAAAAACAGGTGGTTTTGCCAGCACCATTTGGCCCCAAAAGCCCGACAACTTCGCCCTTTGCCACCGACAGCGAGACATCGGTCAGCACCGCGCGCTTGTCATAGCTTTTGGCAATCGAAACAACGCCAAGACCCGATTGCAGGCCGGTATCTGTGGTCGCGTCGGCGACGGGGAAAGTTGCAGTCATGCTATCCATATCAAAATGTCGCCCGCGAAGTGCATCGTTGTTATGCAGGCAATAGCTAATGAATGCTTAGCCAATATGCAATTGGCATGATTCATGCTGCCCGATTTTGAGCGATTAGTTTTTGCGTTGTGGAACGGTAAAGCTGCCAGTTACTCGACCACCAGCGTTATTGACGCCGGGTGCGCCGCCGCCATTGATTGTCGAGCGGCCAGAATTAAGGTCGATCACCAAACGGCCACCATTCAGCCGGTTGGTTCCCTGTCTCAAATCAACATTGCCGATCAGCGTAATCAGACTGGCATCGAGGTCATAAATCGCGGCGCTACTTGTGGCGCGCAGATCATCCTTGGTAATGGTGACGCCGCCGGTGGCATCAAGACGGTGAACATCGGTGCCACCATTGGTCGAATAAGCCGCAGTAACCCTTGATGCCTTCATGGTCAGCCCTGCCTGTGACGCGGTCACCCCGCCTGCCAAAACCACGCGGTCCGCACGGTCCTGCAATTCAAGCGATCCGGCATCGAAAGTCACCGGCGCATTGCTATTATGGTTGCGGATCGTCTGCGCCGGAGCCGCTGCTGACATCAGGGCAGCCCCAGCTACAGCTGCCAAAAAGCCGGTTGAAAGAGAACGGTTCATGATTACAGCCTTACCTAATCGCATTCTGTTCGATACGCAAATGTACCCCGCCGTCGAGCCGGACGACGCGCGTGTTCAGATCGGCACTTAATCGGTTGGCCCGGAAAGTGCCGACCTTTGTGCGTCCGCTAACCGGACCGAAGCTCTGCATCTTGCGGGTTTTGAGCGCGAGCTCGACGTTGCTCGCAACCATATTATATCCCGCAGACTCGAAGGCCAGCGGCCCGGTGACACGCATTGTTTCCTTATCGAGATCATAGAGTCCGTTGCCTGCAATCAACGCTGCGGGTCCGTCATCCATGATGATCCTTCCGGCCATATCCGTCATTCGCAGTATCGGCTCGGCTGAGCTTTTCTGCACAGCGCTGCCCGCGCGTAGAGAAAAGGGCCGCCCCTTGCTGTCTTCGCCGCGGTAGAGCGCTTCGGTCAACCGCATCCGTTCACGCGCCATATTGACCTCGTCCTTGGCGAGCACAAAGCTCACCTCCTGCGTGCCAGCAAAGGGGCTGAATGCCAATATCGCCACCAAAGCACCAATAATGCTGGGCAATACCACGCGCAAAGACCGGATCAGCCGGTCGTGCCGTCCGCCGGGTGTCGCCCATTTCTGGCGCTGGGTGCGTTCAAGATCGGCGAGCTCTGACATCAGCTATGGCCAAAGATGTCCTGCTCGGGCCAACCCGCAAGATCAAGATCGGCGCGGTGTGGCAAGAAGTCGAAACAGGCATGAGCAAGATGCGTGCGGCCTTCACGTTCGAGCCTGATCACGAACTCTGCGTGCAGGCGGTGCAGATAGCGCACATCGCTCGCCGCATAATCCTTTTGCGCGTCGGACAAGGTCGGCCCGCCCCAGTCGCTTGATTGCTGTTGCTTGGAAATATCGGTGCCGAGCATTTCTTTGACCAGTTCTTTCAAACCATGCCGGTCAGTATAGGTCCGGCATAGCCGTGACGCTATTTTGGTGCAGAACACAGGGGTAGCGACGACGTGCAGATAATGCGCAATCGCCGCCAAATCGAATCGGGCGAAGTGGAACAGCTTTAGCCGCGCGGGATCGGCCAAAACGCTGCGCAAATTGGGTGCAGAAAAGTCACTATGGGGGCCAAAGCGGACCAGATGCTCGTCGCCCAGTCCGTCCGAAATCTGCAACAAACACAATCTGTCGCGCGGGGTAATAAGGCCCATTGTTTCGGTGTCGACGGCAACCGGTCCGTCGGCCAAAACACCTGCGGGCAGGTCCTCTTCATGCAGAAAAACGCTCATTTTACGTGCCCTTCAGCGGATAACAGGCACCTGGACCGGGCAAAGAGTCCAGTCAAATCGGCCGTATTGATGTTCATGGGGGCTTCTGTGCCCCAGCAATACTTTCAAGGCAACAGGAACTGCATGCCCAAGGCCCATGCAAACTAACATAAAATTGCTATCGTGTTTGGCGTTAATAGGGTATGAACTTAACAGTGCGATCAGAAGGAACGTGCAAGATGCAAGGCAGGACTATCGCCCTTTACTGCCATGCAATAGACGAACCGGGCGATAAGAAGGCAATGAAGTAGTTATGAATTTTGATCGCAAGCGTCGCGGTAAGGGCCGCGATAAGAGAGATGGTTTTGGTGACGAAAGTTACGACGGTTACCGAGCACCAGCCCAAAATGATTTTGGCGGCGGACGCCCCGGTGGCTATAATAGCGGTGCGCCCAGCGGCGGTGGCGGCTTCGGCGGTGCTCCTAGACGCGCTCCAGGAGGGCCACCCATGCCAGCACAAGTAATCGGCTCTGGCAAAGGCGTCGTAAAATTCTTCAACGCGCAAAAGGGCTTTGGTTTCATTCAGGTTGATGACCGCCCCGATGACGTGTTCGTTCACATCAGCGCGGTCGAAATGGCCGGACTTTCGGGTCTGGCAGAAGGCCAGCCACTCGAATTCTCGCTGGTTGATCGTGGCGGCAAGGTGTCGGCGACCGATCTGGTGATCGACGGCGAACCGATTGCGGTTCCTGAGCGCGCACCGCGTCCGGAACGCGATAGCTATGACCGTGGCGGAGATCGCGGTGGTTTCCAACCACGCGGCGGCGGTGATCGTGACGGCGGCTTCTCACGCGGCCCGCAACGCGAAACCACCGGCGAACGCGCCAAAGGCACCGTCAAGTTCTTCAACGACATGAAGGGCTTTGGCTTTATCCAGCGCGACGATGGCGGCGAAGATGTGTTCGTACATATCTCGGCGCTGGAACGCTCTGGCATGGGTCAGGTGACGCAGGGTGACCGGCTTGCTTTCGATATCGAAATTGACCGTCGCGGCAAATTCTCGGCAACCAATCTGGGTGCCGCTGCTGAATAAGCGGCTTTAAGTTTCAAAAAAGGGCGGGTGAGGCAAAAGCTTCCCCCGCCCTTTTTGTTTGTACAGTCTAGGCCTTACCGATTGTCGCTGCCAGAAACCATGCGCGTTGTTCGGCCTGGTCGGTCCAGTCGTCGAGCAGGCCATCGGTCGCATTGTCGCCAGCGTCCTCGGCGAGTTCCTTGGCCTCTTTCAGGGCCTTGACTAGCGTTTCGTTGTCGGCGTGCAGTTCATTCAGCATCTTGGCGGCATCGGTCGACGTCGAATCATGGTCCTTAATCCGCTGCTTTGCCGCAATAGCGCCAATCGAGGTTAGCGTATCCTGCCCGAGCTTGCGCACGCGCTCCGCCACCAGATCGGTGGTTGCGATTAGTTCGGTCGCCTGCTCGTCAAACAGCAGATGATATTCGCGGAAATGCGGACCAGTCACATGCCAGTGGAAATTCTTGGTCTTTAAATACAGCGCATAATAATCGGCCAATAGGCCATTCAACGCATCGGCCAGCGCCTTCTTGCTGTTGTCACCTTCTGCCATACTGATTCTCCGTTCGGGAACTTTAGTCGTCCCCAATATAGGATTGCGCCGCACGATTTACACCTGAGCGTCTTGCCCAGACTGAGTGAACCAATCAATCAGGCAAGACCAAAGGCCTGCAATGCGAGGATCACGCCCCATCCGAGCAACAGCGCGCCCGAAACCCAACGGATAGGTTTCAGCGGCACAATCTGCGCCAGCCGCTCGCGCAGGATCACCGCCGGGATGGTAGCCGCCATGATCCCGGCAAACCCGCCCGCCAGCGTCATCCCCCAGAAATCGGTGCGCGCGGCCCCGGCGGCGATGATGAACTGGCTCTTGTCGCCGAATTCGAGGATGAACAGGCCGAGGAACGATGTCCAGAACGCAGGCAACTTCCACCCCGACAGCGGATCGACCACCCGCCGCCACATCAGCATCCCTGCGCCTGCAAAGATATAGGCCATTCCGGCAAACAGCTTGAGCGGAGCCTCGCTGATCCACTCGTCGATCACCGAGCCGCCAACCGCAGACAGCGTGCAATTGAGGAGGGTTGCACAAGCCAGACCCGCCAGCACCGCGCCGTTTTTGTGATAACGCAGTGCCAAAGCCGCCGCCAAAATCTGCGTGCGGTCGCCCATCTCGGCAAGGAATACTGATAGAAATGTGGTGAGCAGCGCGTCCATAGGGGTAGGGTTAGCACAAAGCTGTAAAAATTAGTTCACCTCTAAACCCGTTCTTGTCGAGCGAAGAGGGGTAGGGCTTAGTTCGGCAGCCGTATCGCCACCGATGCCAGCAAAGACTGTGTCACGGCAGGACTCAATTGCGAACAACCAATCGCGTCGCCCAATATGCCGGAGAAGCTGGAAATCACCGAATCGGCCCCGCCGCCAAGAATGACCCGCTGCATCGTTGCCTCAAACACGCTGGCAATTTCTGCGACAGCGTTGAAATGATGTGCGATCGCGGTTTGGCGGATGCTTTCCAGCCGGACGAGGAATTGCAACGGGTTTGTGTCGAATGAAGTGAGCGCAAGCGCCTCCAAAAGGTCGCTGAGTTCCGCGCGAATCAGCATTTGCCGATCATGATCCATATCCATGGCAATGCCCCCATGCCCGTTGTTCTGGGTTGGTGTGCGCCAACATGGTTAATTAAGGGTGAAAACCCAACGCAGGGACTGTCCCTACTTCGGGACTGTCCCGTTTTGAGGGAGGCACCGTTCCAAAGGGGACAGTCCCCGAAAATGAGCCTTTTCCCGACTCTCCCCTTGACTTTCCGCACACGAATCCGCAAAGGCGCGCGTCTGTGAATGGGCCAGGGCTTGCCGCCACCCGTTTTTAACGAAATTCAACTCGAAGGAATGGGCCATGGCGAAGCCAGCCACGATCAAGATCAAGCTCGTCAGCACCGCTGAAACCGGCTTTTTCTATGTGACCAAGAAAAACCCGCGCAACATCACCGAAAAGATGACGTTCCGCAAATATGACCCCGTCGTGCGCAAGCATGTCGAGTTCAAGGAAGCCAAAATCAAGTAAGCGTTTTGCTGCTTGAATACGGTATCGATCAGGGCGCTTCGGGCGCCCTTTTTGATTCGTTCAACACGGCCACGCTTGTCGATTTTGTCGTTAGCTGCCAAACACGGCTGATGCGGTTGTCGATCAGTTCATTGTTTTTCAGTTTGCTCTTAATCGGGTGCGCGCACGCGCCAGAAATTGATAAAGCCCCTAGCGAGGTCAGCACTGGAGACTGGGTGCACTTCTATTCTCGCGATTTCTCAACCGGGGACCGCTTGGATTATTTTTATGACGCGAGCAAAATCTCGCAGAAACCGGGCCATGTCATTGCACGCTGGAAAGTGGTTGGCACACCACAAAATGATACGACTTTATATGGCATCGACATCGCGTGCGCCACACGCACATTTACTGAAACAGGTACAATTCTCACAAACGCAAAAGGGCGTTCAAAGGTACTATTACCAAATGAACTGCTACAAGATTTTGCCATCGAGTCTGGCACATCTTCTGACGTGTTTTCAAAGAAATTTTGTCGGGAATAGCGCTCATAAGGCTACCCAACAATCCCCCGCACCGCCTCCAGAAACTTCATCACCGACACCGGCTTTGATAGATAGCCACGCGCGCCGGCTGCCCTGATCCGTTCCTCGTCGCCTTTACCCGCATAGGCCGTCACCGCCAGCACGGGGATCGCGGATAACGCGGCGTCCTTCTGCATCGCCTCGATCAGGTCAATGCCGCTGACATGCGGCAGCTGGATATCCATGATGACCAGGTCGGGGGCGAACATGCGTGCTTGCTCCAGCGCCAGCCGCCCGTCGCGGACGCCCTCCACGGTGAACTGGTGCGCGCGCAAAAGGTCAGTGAACAGTTAGAGGTTCAGCTCATTATCCTCAACGATCATCACGTTTTTTGACATTACAGCTCTTTTCCCGCTTTGCGTTCGCTTGAAGCTTCGCTTAAGCGAAAGCCATGCACGAAACAAATGGCAAGTTAGACGCGTCCGGAATGGCGTTTCAGGCATTGGCTTGGGCGTTGATGGAGGAGGCTCGCGCCGAGCGGTTATTGTCGCTGACCGGGCTGACCCCCGAAGGCCTGCGCGCGAGCATCAACGAACGCGGGACTCAGGCGGCGATATTGTCCTTCCTTGAGGCGTATGAGCCCGACCTCATCTCTTGTGCCGAAGTCATCGGCGTCTCGCCTGCGGTGCTGGTGCAGGCGCGGCAGGAGTTGGAAGCATGAGCAGGCCGCTACTGATCTCCGACTGCGACGAAGTGCTGCTCCACATGATCGTGCCGTTCCGCGATTGGCTCGACGAGGCGCATAATGTCCATTTCGATCTGGTCCACGGCGACTGGGGCGAGGCGCTACGCCACAAGCATGACGGCACCGTCGTCGAACGCGGGTTGGTCTGGGATTTGCTCAACGGCTTTTTCGACACAGAAATGGGGCGGCAGCAGGCGATTGACGGCGCGGTGGAGAGCATCAACCGGTTGCGCGAACACGCC